>JAQURW010000167.1 GCA_028715425.1 Candidatus Omnitrophota bacterium | reverse complement strand
ATTGGCATGTGCGCGTCTGGGGATGGAGACCCTTTTAGTTAAGATGTCGTTCGATACCGTCGGCGCCATGTCATGTAATCCGGCTATCGGAGGCGTCGGCAAAGGACAATTGGTCAAGGAGATCGATGCCCTGGGCGGAGAAATGGCAAGGGCCGCCGATCACGGCGGCATTCAATTCCGCCAGCTTAACATGTCCAAAGGCATAGCCGCCCGTTCGTCGCGCGCCCAGGAGGATCGATTGCTTTATAAGGCGTACATGCAGGGTACTATCAAGGGCCAAAAAGGTCTTTCGGTCCTTGAGGACAAGGTAGAAGATATCGTGGCAGGGAAAGGGATTGTCCGGGGGGTGGCCACTGAAAGGAACGGCGAATGTGAAGGCCGTCAAGTAATTATTACGGCGGGTACCTTTATGAACGGTCTTATCCATATCGGCCTTAACCATATTCCCGGCGGGCGTATCGGCGAAGAGAGCGTCCGGCGATTATCGTCGGGCCTTAAGGCTCACGGTATCAAACTTATGCGCTTTAAGACCGGGACCTGCCCCCGGCTGGATGGCCGGTCGATCGATTTCAACGGCCTTGACGTACAGGAAGGCGATCACCCGCCGCGGCCGTTCTCATTCGAAACAACCACGATCAAAAATAAGCAGGTACCGTGTTATATAACGTATACCAACGAAACGACACACGCTATCGTCAGAAAAGGGCTGGACCGTTCACCCCTTTATACCGGTGTGATAAAATCCACGGGGGTCAGATATTGCCCCTCGCTGGAGGACAAAGTCGTCCGATTCGCTGACCGGACACGGCATCAGATATTTCTGGAGCCCGAAGGATTAGATACCCATGAATATTATCCTAACGGTTTGGCTACCAGTCTGCCAGAGGATGTCCAGGAGGCTTTTTTACATTCGATACCGGGGCTCGAGAACGTTCTGGTTACCAAATGGGGGTATGGGATCGAATATGACCTTATCGATCCGACGCAGCTTTATCCGACCCTTGAGTGTAAAGGTATACGGGGGCTTTATTTTGCCGGCCAGGTGAACGGGACTACGGGATATGAGGAGGCAGCAGCGCAGGGGTTGATTGCCGGTATTAACGCGGGCCTTAAGATAAAAGGGAAGTCGCCGTTTATTATGGACCGCTCTATGGGATATATCGGCGTTCTTATCGATGACCTCGTTACTAAAGGCACCAATGAACCGTACCGGATGTTTACCTCGAGAGTCGAATACCGTCTCCTTTTGCGCGAGGATAATGCCGACAGGCGGCTCACGCCTTTGGGATATAAAATCGGGCTGGTTGCCAAGGACCGGTATACGGATACCAGAGAAAAAGAAAAAAAACGCGACGATGTGATCAGATATTTGAAGACACATAAAGTCGGGGCGCATAATCCTCCTGGCGGCGAAGCCCGAGGTTATTCGCCCCTGCCGGTGACGATCCGTAAAGGGACCTCGCTTCTTGAATTATTGCGGCGTCCAGAGGTCACGTATGAGATGTTAAAAACTGCGGGGGGGAATAACCGTTCTCTGCCTGACGTCTCCGGAGAGATAGAGACCCAGATCGAGAACGAAGTGAAGTATGAGGGCTATATCAATAAGCAGCTTCGGGAAGTGAGGCATTACAAAGACCTGGAAAAGATAAGGATACCCGGGGAGATCGATTACCGTTCCATTGCGGGTTTATCCAATGAGATCAAAGAGAAACTCGGCCGTGCCCGCCCCCTCTCGCTCGGACAGGCATCGCGCATATCCGGCGTAACGCCCGTTGCGATCTCGATATTGATGGTATATTTAAAAAATAAATAATGTTATATTACAAATTTTCTGATTATCTCAAGAAGCGTTTCGGCTGCCGCGTGGCACGTATCAGCGTCGATGCCGGATTTTCGTGCCCGAACCGTGACGGGACGATCAGCAGTGACGGGTGCATATTTTGCGACAATCGGGCATTTAACATTGCCGTGAGGAACGCCGGTAGGGGCCCCCTTGCCTCACAAATCGAAGACGGCATAGCCGCGGGTAAGATGCGGTATGGCGCAAAAAAATTTATGCTCTATTTCCAGGCGTTCACCAATACCTATGGTCCCCCAGCTGTTTTAAAAGCGCGTTATGATATCGTGCGAAATTACGACGATATCGTTGCCTTGAGCATCGGAACGCGTCCCGACTGCGTCAATGACGAGATCCTTGACCTGATCGGATCGTATAGCGATCGTTATGAGGTCTGGGTCGAATACGGACTCCAGAGCATCCATGACCGGACACTCTCCTTTATTAATCGAGGGCATACGTATGCTGATTTTAATAATGCGGTCCGGTTGACACGAAAACGGAAAAATATTAAAATAGCGGCACATGTCATTATCGGCCTGCCGGGGGAAACAAAGGCGGATATTTTCGAGACTGCCCGGGCGGTGGGGCTCATGAATCTCGATGGAATAAAAATCAACCCCCTCCATATCATAAAGGGCACGCGCCTGGCGGCGTCGTATAAAAAAAACGACCTGCTGACATTGGACGAATACGTCGATATTGTTGTCGGGTTCCTCGAGCAGTTATCCCCCGGGACTCTCATCGAACGGTTGAGCGCGGATTGCCCGTGGGAACTTTTAGTCGCTCCGCGATGGATATTGGACAAACAAGGGGTCATACGCGCCATTGAGGCGGCGATGATCGGGGGAGAGACCAGACAGGGGAAAAAATGGACAAAACAGATATAACAATAATCGGCGCGGGGGTTATCGGGCTCGCGGCAGCATATAAGCTTGCGGGTAAGGGACGCGATATTACGGTGATCGAAAAATATTCCTCATTCGGCCATGAGACAAGTTCACGCAACTCCGAAGTTATACATAGCGGGATCTATTACCCTAAAAAAAGCATTAAATCCGAGGCCTGTATACGGGGTAAATATCTTCTTTATGAGCTCTGTGAGCGTTACCGCATTCCATACCGTAAATTAGGGAAGCTGGTGCTGGCAACCACAAGTGAAGAGGCGATAAAGATAACCGCGATCTACCGTAACGCCATAGACTGCGGTGTCGGCAACGTTTGCTTTATGGATAGCGGCGCCATATCAAAACTCGAACCTGACATCCATGCCCTGTGCGGTTTTTTATCGCCTGATACCGGCATTATCGATACCCACCGCCTGATGGATTATTTTTATCAAACCGCCAAAACAGCCGGCGTTACCTTCGCGTTTTCGGTTGAGGTCTGCGATGTCAAGAGGCGACACAACGGTTATGAGGTCTTTGTCAAAGAACCGCACGGCGATACCTTCTCGTTTGAGTCGGGGGTCGTGATAAATTGCGCCGGCCTGTCCGCGGATACGATAGCGATGATGGCAGGCATCGACATAGAACGGTGCGGCTATAAGATCCGCTATGCTAAGGGACAGTATTTCAGGATCAGAAATCCTCAAAAATTCAGGATCACACATCCAGTTTATCCGCCTCCTACCGGTGCGAGCCTGGGTATCCACATTACGCCGGATCTTGCCGGGGGGTTAAGGCTGGGGCCTGACGCGCACTACGTGGCGGCAGTCGATTACGAGGTCGATGCCGGAGCACAGCAGGCTTTTTTTGAGTCGGTAAAAACATTTCTTCCTGCGCTGGAATATGACGACATTAGTATGGATACCGCCGGTGTGCGCCCGAAACTGCACGGCCCCGAGCGGGACTTCGCGGATTTTGTGATCCGTAACGAAAGCGATAAGGGGTTGGACAATTTCATTAACGTGCTCGGTATCGAATCCCCGGGGCTTACCTCATGTCTTCCGATCGCCGAAAGGATACAGGGGCTTGTTAAGTGACAGCCGTCTTCAAATGGTCCGATCCAGAAAGAACAGGCGAAGCAGAAACGAAGGGGTTTTCTTTTTATAAGAGCGGTATTCCGGATACAGTTTTAATAATTTCCTTTCTTCCAATACTGTCCGGACAAGGGCAAGCCCGATCGAGATAACGGTGAGGATAACGTAAAGCAAAAATAAATTCATGACACACATCCCGATAAGCCGTATGACATGCCCCAGATATATCGGATGGCGTGAGAACCGGTAAAGACCGGTCGAGACGATATCCCGCCCTTCCATAAAAATAGCGAAAGAATTCCTGAGGTTATATATCCCGATGGCGGATATTAGTGTTCCGATAAGGATAAGGGCAAGGCCCAGGATGTTGAGGCCGGGGAACAGCGTGACCGGAGCCAGGTAGATATTTACCTCTGTCGGGACGAACACCAGTACGTTATAAAATAAATAAAAGAATGTCGCCACAAACGGGATCCATAGCTCGTGTGGGTGGTCGAATCGTTGCGGGGTTTTTTTTCTGATGAGAAGACCCAGCACAGTTGATAAATAAAAAAATATAGAGACAAGGCAGATGTTAAAATTCAGGAAATATTCGATCTCGTTGATATCGGCGACCCCCATGAGCATATCGGAAAAATCCCGCCAAATGGAAAACCGGTTTAAATAAATGAGGGTGACATCGATATAAATATAAAAAACGAAAATGACCGGAAAGACATAGTCTTCGAAGAACAGGGCGATCTTGGAAACTTCTTCCTTATTGCGTTCGAACCACGTAGCCATGTAATCAAGTATACCACGAATGTGCGCACTAAGTAAAATGTTCATCGCATAAAAAATATACTAGGACTTGACAAAGGGGAGTTACGCTTGCTACAATTATCCTTTAACATCGGAGCCTCAATGAAGATAGTGGAGCAGGCGGCGGTTGTCGATACGCCGGAAACAAGGGTTATCAAGATCCGTGTGGCTTCCCCGCTAATCGCGGGGTCGGCCCGGCCGGGCCAGTTTGTCGTGCTTATGGCTACTGCGGAAGGGGAGCGCATACCGCTGACCGTTGTCGATGCCGATCCCGGTTCCGGGACGATCACGTTGATCTTTCAGGAACTCGGATTTACGACCCGGGCCTTGGGGACGCTTAAAACGGGTGACAGCCTCTATTCGCTTGTCGGCCCATTGGGCCATGCGACAGAGATCAAGGATTACGGTAAGGTGATACTGGTGGGCGGGGGCGTCGGGATCGCGGAGATATATCCCGTTGCCAGGGCGCTCAAGAAAGCCGGCAACCATGTCGTGACGGTCATCGGCGCGCGCACCAAGTCGCTCCTTATTCTTGAAGAAGAGCTTAAATCTCAGTCAAACGAAATCTTTGTAACGACCGATGACGGGTCCTACGGCCGCAAGGGATTCACCACGGATGTACTGAAAGAGCTGCTCGGCGCGGGAACGTATGCGCTCGTTTATGCGGTAGGCCCTCTGCCGATGATGATGCGGGTAGGCCAGGTAACCAAACAGTTCGGCGTAAAGACCGTAGTCTCACTTAACGCCGTTATG
>JAQURW010000009.1 GCA_028715425.1 Candidatus Omnitrophota bacterium | reverse complement strand
TTCATGTCGGCAAATACCGTATTGGACAAAAAAACTCCGGCAGTGATAACCGAAATTATCGATTTGAACGGCTTGAACCTTATTCTTAATAATAGGCCTATACGTAACATATTAGCTCTAAGTATGGCCTAAATATTAGCTTAGGAGGTAACAGGAATGTAATAGTTGGGTAATATGAAACGCAGAAGGGGGACAAGATTAATAGATCCTGAGTCCCGCTTCACGGGACTCAGGATGACAGGAGCAACAGCACAATAAAGCTAGAACGAATTCGGCCCGCCCCAGACGCCCATGTCGTTCCGTGTCCCGTTCTTGTCGTTATACTGCGCCGCGGGGTCGCCTTTGTCAACACAGCCTGAGCCGGTCCCGAGGCGGAAATCGGTACTATCGACGAAAACGGGATCGACGGTAAGATTCCCGGCCCCTAACGTGATACCGTCAGAGTTTGTGGTCGTCGAATTATTCCAAAAATCATTGTACGAGAAATCTTGCGTCCCCGCACCGGTAAAATAGGCCGTTTCCTGCGCCGAATTGTTCGAGGCGAATATATTGTTCTTCGCCACGAGGTTCGTATCCTGGACAAGGAACGCGGCGCCTTTCGCGCTCGCGTTCGGCCCGCTGTTCGAGTAAAATACGTTATTGACGAGTGTCAGGGTCGAGCCATAGGCGTTAAGGCCTGCACCGACATAGGTCGCGTTATAAACATGGCTATACATGATCACATTGTTCTCGATGAGGACCGTTGATTGGGACAGGTCTAAACCGCCGCTTTTATTCCAACTCGTGTTGCCGGACAATTTGTTGTTCCTGACCGTCGCGTTGCAGTTCCCGGCAAGAGTTATACCGCCGTCCCAGCAATTTGCTATATAGTTATTGGCGATAAACGCCGTCGCGCCGACCAGATACAGCCCGCCGCCGTATGACCCGCGGCAGCTCTGGATAGTATTGCCGGTGATCGTGAGGTTATTATTGCCTTCGCTTTGTATGCCCCGGGCTGAATTGGAAATACTGTTGTTGATAATCGCCGCTCGGGCGTTCTGCTGGAGATAGACACCGAAACCATAGGTATTCGATACATTATTGACGATGGTATTGCCCTGTATCCGGACGGCCTGCGCAGTGCCTTTACATAAGATCCCGTACATGCCGCCGGCAATGCCAAACCCCTTGATGACGGTCTCAGTATCGGCAATATTTTCGCAGGTAACACAAGCACCGTCACTGGTCCCCTGTATGACGGTCGACGCACCCTGCCCTTCAAGGTTGATACCGCTCTTATTGACGACGATCTTTTCGGCATAGGTCCCGTTCGAGACAACGATCCTGTCGCCGGCTTCTGCCGCGTCGATCGCAGCCTGGATCGTCGCGTATTGTTGCGGCACATATAAAATACGCTGCTGGGGGCCATGCTCGCGCAGGAGATCATATCCGCGTTTCAGGAACACATTGTTCTGAACGGCATTCTGAAGATCCGTCCTGATATCCTGGTTCATCTGAGCCCAACCCTCGGCCTGAAGACTGAGGTTCCATGATCCCTTCAGATGGTCGACTGTCATGCGGCCGGTATCTTTATCGACGCGCAGGCTCTCCATATTATTGAGCGGAGACAGAACGATACGGTCCTGTAAAAACGGAAGCTCACGGTCGCGCAAGGTTTCCCACATGCGGACAGATTCCGCAGGTTTCAGGTCCGCGATCATGGCCGCATAATGAAGAAGAACGATCCGGCCATTATCATCCAACGGCGTGCCGCTCGCCCCCCCGGTACCGTACGCGATATAATCCGGCGTCGGATGTTCCGCAATATTCGGAACTTCTCCGGCAGATAAGCCGAAAAGTCCCGCACCCGATAAGTATTGGTTGTAGTGAGCCTGCGTACCGTACCATCCGATCTGAAGTTCGGCGTTATCCCTGCGGTACGCGTCCCAGTCGTTTCCCCAGCCGTCAATGCCCCAGAACGCAACCGGATATTGAGCATTATCGATAAATCCCGAGCCGTTATCCGACGGCGGCGGCAACATATCGGTCACCTGGCCCGTGGACGAGGCGTATGCCCATATCATGCCGAGCGTCTCCATACCGAAACCGCGCCAGTCATACGGTATCGGCGTTCCTTCATACAAATAGCCGTGTGAAATAAAACCTGATGACGTCAAAAGCGCCGTCCACTGTATGTTTTCAAGGAATGCCTGAAAGGCGGGGATCTTGCCTTGAGGATCGCCGATCATTTGTAACGCGGCGATCATATCAAGGGCCGCAAAGGCCGTATCGCCCGAGGACCATTCAGTGCCGGCAAAATGCTGTCCGTCCTTGTCATGAGGCGGCAAGGCCTCGGCCCCGCCGTTCCTGGTAAAATGCGGCCAGAGGGTATTCACGCCCTGGGGGCCGCGCGGAACGACATTAAGAAGAGTATCGGCGACTTTATTAATAATCTGAACAGCCGTATCGTAAGTAATAAATCCCATACGATAGGCATAATAAGTATTCTTCGCGCCCTTAGCGGTCGCCGACACGCTTTCCATGTCGTCGCCGCCGGCCGATGTCGGGCCGTCGCGCGATTTATCCTTGAACATCCCGGTATCCGGATTGTAATTGCCCATAAGCCAGCTATAGGTCCAGTAAAACGCCTGCCGGTCGCTCGGCACTGCCGTAAGGTCAGGCACCTCTGCCTTTAAACTCACATGGTCGACGGTTATCTGATCGCCGATTTGCGCATAGTCAAGGGTCCAGACAAGCTCTTTGACATTTTCTACGGCCGGCAGGTTGACGTTGACGGTGAAGGTCCGCGGATACGTGTACTGGAAGAGATTGTTAAAAAACCAGGTGCCCACGACGGCCCGGTTGATGTCTTTCAGTTCGATTTTAAGGGCCATAGACCGGTTATTGCTCGTTGAGGCTATGGATTTTACCGCAATCGCAAGTTCCGTTATCCTGCCCTGGTATTCGTCCTTGATATACGGACCGAATATTTTCTTGAAATTGAGCGGTTTATTATCGTTGTTCACCCTGACCAGGCTGTACCACATGCCGCCGTAGGTCCAGAGGGCGCCCGGCACGACCTTATTGGTAACAAGGGCGGTATAACTCGAATCGCCGTCCCAGGAATACGTGACGTCCGCCTCGTTGAGTTTTCCCCGGTCGCCGCCGGTGCAGTTAAAGAACCAGTATCCGCCGGGCGTCCCTTCGGGGTTCGGCATGACCGTGTCATTTTCGTCAACGAGAACCTCATAATACATGGTGGATGCGGACGAGGTAACGGACCACGTGCCTTTGGCCTGCCAGCCGGATGAGATTCCGCTGTCATCCACGGCATACATATAGATAGTACAGTTTTTCCCTGCAAACGGCGTTTTAAAGGTCACTGCCCAGGTAACGATCATATTGGTATTGTCATCGGCGACCATCGTCTTCGAACAATCCAATTTTGCGTATGAGCTTTCGATAACGTTCTGCGAACCGGGCGCATAGCCGCCGATGAACGACCCGCTGTCGTTAAGGAGATAGAGTTTATTCGTATTTTGATTATAATAGGCGTAGAAGGCGCGGGAGCTGGACAACGACGTATTGATAAGGAGATAGGCGTGATTCAGGTTCTGCCAGCCGTCGCCGTCGGTGTATACTGTCGAGAAGAGGACCTCACGCCCGGGGGCAGAACTGCCGGATGCCGGCGTAACGCTCGTACATATCGGCGCCCTGGTCACCGTCCACGAGCCGACCCGTTTCCATGAGGCGATGCCGTTCAGTACATCCTTGGCATACATATAGGAATAATATTTCTTGCCGGAGAAGGCATTCGTAAATGCAACGCACCATTTAACGGTCATGACGGTCCCCGAGCCGGTGACCGCAGTCTTAGCACAATCGACCGTAACAGAGGAGTTTTGCATGACATTCGCCGAGCCCGGGGCATATCCCCCCTGCCATGACGTGCCCGCATCGTTCATGAGATAGAGGAGATTTGAGCTCCTGTTATAATAGACGTAACAGGCCTTGGCGGCACTTATCGAGGTATTGATCATGAGATAGGCGTACCCGAAATTCTGCCAACCGTCGGCATCGGTATACGAAGCGTTAAAATATACCTGCTGTGACGACGCCGACGAACCAGATACGGGAGAAATGGACTTGATCGCCGGCGGCCTATTGACGATCCAGGTGCCCTTTTGCAGCCAACCGGACGAAGCCCCGGCCCTGTCGACGGCCCAGAGATACGACTTGTGGGACTTGCCGGACATGGGTTCCCTGAAAATCACGGTCCACCGCACCGTCATCACTGCCCCCGAACCCGCAACGGTCGTTCCGCTGCAAACCAATTTTACGCAGCCGTTGTCCAGGACCGTGGCCGAGCCAGGCCTAACGCCGCCGAGCCAGGCGGTATTAGCCGCATTTCGCAACCAGAGTTTGTTGGCCGTACGGTCGTAATAAACGTAGAGCGCCTTGACGCCGTTCAAAGCCGTATTGATCAGAAGATATTCGTTCCTGAGGTCTGTCCAGCCGTTGGCATCGCCATAGGTCGCCGTGAACGTCACCGCTTGGTTCGGTGCAGACTGTCCCGAGGCCGGCGTTATAGTCCCGACGGTGGGCGTAGCGTTCGCTGCGGATACGTTCGAGAGCGGGAAAATCGATGTCAAGAGAAGCGCTGTCGACAAGGTCACGAGAAGCCGTGCGGAATATTGTCTTCCCATAAGGACCTCCTTTTAAGTTTGCGGGCGCTATTATTCTATCATTAACGTTATCATGAAAACCAGACAATTTTCTAACTTTTATTTTTTCTTAACTGAGCCGCAAGATGGGCCGGTATCGTAGCTTCAAAATACACGGCCTCGCCGCGGTATTCTTTTTTGATAATATGACCGTGGTCATAAAGAAGGCGTATGGTCTTCATGTCATGATGCGGCACCTCGATACTGACCGTTTCCATGACAGTTGAAAGGTGTGCCATGATCTTTTCGGCAAGGCCTTCCAGGCCTTTTTTCTCAAGCGCCGAGATCGTAACGGCGTTCCCGAACTCACGCCGCAGGCTGTCGACGATGATCTCATCGCCGATACGGTCGATCTTGTTCAGGGCCTGTATCATCGGCTTGGTATCGGCACCCAATTCTTTCAATACCTCCATGACAGCCTTCACGTGCTCGTCTTTTTTCGGATGGCTGGCGTCTATGACATGGACCAGGAGATCGGCCTCCCTGACCTCCTCAAGCGTCGCCTTGAACGATTCGATCAGGTGATGCGGCAGGCGGTGAATAAATCCGACGGTGTCCGACAGGATGACCTTCTGGTTATTCGGCAAAAGAAAAGTCCTGATCGTCGGGTCAAGCGTCGAAAAAAGCCTATCTTCGGCAACAACGTCCGAACCGGTTAGCGCGTTTAACAGCGTTGATTTACCGGCGTTGGTGTAGCCGATAAGCGCTATATTAAGGAGTGAAAAGTGCGACCGTTGTTTTCTGCCGGTCAGCCTTTGTTTCTTGATGTCCTCCAGCTCTCTGGTAAGCCGGGCAATGCGGTCATTGATCTTCCTGCGGTCCATCTCAAGTTTGGTCTCCCCCGGCCCAAGCGTTCCGATACCGCCGCCCATCCTCGACATCTCGACCCCGTGTCCGGTAAGGCGTGGAAGTAAATACATAAGCTGGGCAAGTTCGACCTGGACTTTGCCTTCATTGGATTTCGCGCGGCGCGCGAAGATATCCAGGATCAGCTGGGTCCTGTCGATCACCTTGGTCCCGATGCCTTCCTCAAGGTTCTTCTGCTGGCTTCCGCTCAAGTCGTTGTTAAAGACCACGACATCTATATCATGTGTCTCACAGAGATACTTAAGCTCATCGGCCTTTCCCTTGCCGATGTATGACGTAGCCGAGACCTCCTGGCGCCTCACGACCTCTTCAAGGATGACCGAAAGCCCGCTCGAGGAGGCCAGTTCTCGAAGCTCGCCTGCGCGTTCCTCCGGCTTCCACCCGGACGGCGCGGCGCCTTTCCTAAATAATATCTCTACAGTAACTAATAACGCCTTCTCCATCGCTAAACCACCTTACCCTTTTGTCTGCGCGGAACCATGTCATCTGCCGTTTCGCGTAACGCCGCGTATTTTTCTTTAACAGCCCTTTAGCTTCGTCGAGCCCATATGCCCCGTCAAGATAGCCGGTTATTTCCTGTATCCCAAGCGCCATACCGGCAGTTATGCCGAGCTTAAGCCCCCGCAGGCGTTTCACTTCCCCGACAATGTCTTGAGAGAACATCTTTTCGACACGCCTGTCGATACGCTCATAAAGCCCGGGCCGCGTAAGGTCTATGCCGGCCATGATCACCTCATAATTGTCTTTGATCCCCACGGTGTCCTTCACATGAGCGGATTTCGGGATACCGGTAAGATAATATATCTCCAGCGCCCTGATAATGCGTTTGGTATCGTTCGGGTGGATATTCCCCGCGCTTTCCGGATCGCACAGAAGAAGTTCCTGATGAAGGGCCGCTCCGCCTTCCTCAAGGGCCTTAGTTTCCAGCCGTTTCCGCAGGGCGACATCCTTGGGCGGAGCAGGAAAAAGCCCGTCGATAAGCGCGCGGACATAGAGGCCTGTCCCGCCGGTTATGACCGGTATATTTTTCCTTCGCACAATTTCGGTAATAAGCCCGGACGCCTCGCCGGCAAAGAGCGCGGCGCTGTATTCTTTCTCAGGGTCTACGTGAGACACCAGATAATACGGGATCCCGCCCAGGTCTTCGTTCCGCGGCGCCTGGGAAAGTATCTCCATACCTTTATAGACCTGCATGGAGTCAGCGGATATGATCTCGCCGTTAACGGCACGTGCAAGTTTGCACGCCGTTTCGGTCTTGCCTGACGCAGTTGGCCCGACGATAATGATCAAACGATTTGTCATTGTTATTTAAAACACTTTCGTTTCCACGTTATTATAGCACGGCTGACTTCAAAAGTGTCTTTTTTCTTGTAAATTATAAAAAAGCTAGCTTGCTCCCCATTGTCCTTTGTTTTATCCTCAGGTAAACTTTTAATTGTTACGGACAACTGCTCTTTCTGATAAAAATCGAAAAGGTAACCCATTTGAAAAAATGGCGCACAAAGCTTCATGCCTAACTCCTTGAGGCGTTCTTGAGGAAACGGTGGATGAGCTGCCGAAATTTATTCACAAAATGCCCTATTTTTCAAATGAGGATCGAAAAATAGGGTTTTTTTTTAAAAGGAGGCGCAACATGAAGTTCTCGATGGCTCACGTACTAGGCTTGATCCTGTGTGTGACTGTGGTATGTCTCGGATGTCCGGCAGTGTATGCAGCCGCGCCTAAATTGCCGCAACAGGCAATAGATGCCCTGAAGGCATTCATTCCGACCCATATTGCCGCTCCGACCGGTACCGAAATGGAAAAAATGCTGAAACTCAAAAACATCAAACAAAAAAATAAAACAACGTGGACATTCCAAAGCCAGGTACGGGGCTATACATTCTCTTTCTCCTGGGATGCCGCGACGTCTTTAAAGGTAACCTCGGTGACCTGTGTTTCCAGAGGGAAGACTATTAACGTGCAAACGTCGGGGATCACGTATTTGTCAAAAATACTTAATTTAAAAGCTGCCTCGTTATCGCCCGGCGATTACTACCTCGGCACCGACAGGTCAATGACCCTAACAATGAACGGGACCGGGACAGGCGCGTATCAGATGAGTACGGTCTTTAATCCGGTAGCATGCAAATTCGAACTCGCCATAGGGCCTGTTTCCCGGGGCGCGCACATAGCAACGATGCTGTCCGCGCTTAACGACAACATAGCCAAATCGAAAACAGCGATCCAGCTAAGCAGGTACGCTTACTCGGCGCTGCCGCCTTACTTCGGCAACGCCTATATAGAATTTTCTGTCGGGAACTACAATGTCCGTTATATCGAAAATCCCAAACAAAAAACATATTGTTTATACGGCATAAATCTGAAAGGATCGACCGTAGATTTTGTCGATAAGGCGCTGATCGCCGCCGGGTATCAAAACCTTGACGTCGAAGCCTATAAGAACGCCGCCGTCAAAAACTATACCGTCGATAAAAACGGGAACTGGTCGCTTATCCTGAACGATCCGACAGGGCACCAGGCCACCATAAAGGTCAATCAAAACGGCATTGCCACCCGCGATACGCTTAAGGATGCGGAAGCAGCAGCCCTGGATGAGTTTAAAAACAACACGCAATGGTCTGAGGGAGGACGGGGGGTAAATGCCAAGTACAAACTATTTTGGTCAAAACAGGAGCAGGGACCCGACGGAGCAATGGTAAATAAAGTGGTCGTCGGGTTTGAATGGGCCAAGGAGACCGTCTTGGCGGCTTCGTATCAGTCATCGGTTTCTTCTCCGGGTAGTTTGAAACTGACCGTTCTTCAGGATGAATACATGACCAATCTACTGGCGACATCAGCCGCTTTCATGAAGGCCAAAGGAATAACCGGCACTCAAGAACTCACGGCATATTCAGTTGACCGCAACGATACGGCAGATCCCGACTGGGGGACAGGATCGTATAAACTTGAGTATACGAATAGCGACAATTCCGCGACCCAAACCGTTCATTTTTCTTATTCGTTTACCGCCTGGAACCAGGGCCAGAAAGAGCCGCCGGTGTATTGTAAACTCGGCAATGGTAACTACGAACAGGTTACGGCGATCAAGGCTCCTAACATAACGAATCCTGCGGCACAGCTTGTAAATAATTTCAAGGCCGCTGAGCCTGTCAAAAAAGAGGTGATCGGCGATCCGAGCGTAGCAGGTAAAATTTTCGCTACACAGATCAGCCAGGACAAGTCCCCGTTCCAATCGCCTGAAGCTCCTGTTACGGGAACCCAGGCCCTTGATAAGCCTCAGCAGTAAGAGGCTTATCGGGACCCTTGGTCGGCAAGGTGAGATTCGTAACCTTTCCGGGAAAGGTCTTGCATCAGTTTCTGAGCGTTTTGGCGGGAATTAAACCTTCCGAGCTGAACCTTATAGAGCGTACCGCTTGATACGATAATCGTATCGAATCCTTTACGTTTCAATTCATTGCATAATTGTACGGCGTTATCACGGGTTTTAAACGCTCCTGTCTGGACTATATATTGTTTTGCCCCGCTATCGGGCATATAACCGCCGATCTTTTTATCCGCGATATCTTTGAGATACCCCACCCTGGCTGCAAGTTTGCTCCGCGCGAAATCGCCGAAGAACCTGTCGCATTTCGCCCTGGCGCCCGGGAAATCATCCTCGAGGATAAGGGTCTCTATCTTCTCGAGCGCTCCTTGCGCGTCCTGGTCGCGGGTAGAGGCGTTTGCGGAGGCTGCCGATAAGTCGGCCGCTGCTATCATGATCCCGATTAGAAAAACTCCCCCCAACCCCCTCTTTAATAAAGAGGGGGCTGACGTACGTCTACCTCCTCTTTGATAAAGAGGAGGGACGGTGGAGTTCTTTGTATATATTTTTCTGTAATTCGAGCAGTATTCCATGTCTCCGCTCTTTCTCCGCTTTCGGCACATCGTCCGGGAACTCCGCCGACTTTGCCGGCGGCCGGGGCGAGTATTTGAGTATATAGGCGCTGTCGAACCTGACCGTTTCCAGGCTTTTTTCAGTCGCCTTAAATTCCTCTTCGGTCTCGGTCGGGAATCCGACAACGACATCCGTTGACACGGTCCCGCCCGGCACAAGCGCCCTATAATCGGCTATAAGGCCCAGGAATTTTTCGGCCGTATAACCGCGGTTCATCAGCGTTAATATTCTATTCGATCCTGACTGGATCGGCAAGTGTAAATGTTTGTCGACCTTCGGGAGATCGCGCATTGCCTCGAAAAGCTTTTTGGTCGCGTCTTTGGGGTGGCTGGTGATAAAGCTGATTTTTTTGAGGCCGGGGATGCCATGGACCTGCCTGAGAAGGCCGACGAAATCTACAAGTCCAGCGGTTAGTTCTTTATACGAGTTCACGTTCTGCCCCAGGAGCGTCACGTGCAATATCCCGCCGCGAACCACCTGTTCGATCTCCTTGACGATATCCCGAACCGGGCGCGAGACCTCATGTCCCCGGACATACGGCACGATGCAGTAACTGCAATAGTTATCACAGCCATACATGATGTTGACGTAGGCGTGTGTTTTTGAATCCCGATATACGGGATCGCTATAGTCGAGCGGCCTGGTTTGCGCGTCGACGGCCGCGGCCTTTGTCTTTTTGAATTCTTTGTTTTTGACAGAGGCGCATATCAGTTCGGGTATACGGTAAATGTCCGACGGCCCTGCGATAAAGTCAAGGTTCGGCAGACTTTTAAAAAGCCCCTCTTTCTTATGCTGTGCCACGCAGCCGATGATGCCGTAGACCTTGTGCTTCCGCGCCTTTTTGCGTGTCAAGGCGCCCATAATGCTGACTGCCTTTTGTTCGGCATGTTCGCGCACGCTGCAGGTATTAAATATTATTATCTCCGCCTCTTTCTCGTCGTCAATAAAGCGGTATCCCTTTTCCTCGAGCATCCCGCGCACGATCTCTGAGTCGCGTTTATTCATCTGGCAGCCGAAGGTGCGCAAAAGTATGACTGGCTTCTTTTTTCCTGACATTTCAACCCCTCTTCATAGCACATCTTCCATGGCTCATTAACTAATCGCGCAGTAATCACGCAAATCGCGCACTTGCACTTGTCCAATATGTCCCATAAATGTCCCATATTTTTGTGGACATTTTTAGAGACATCTTCCAGTTTTTAGGGACATTTCTTTTAGAGACATTTTTAGGGACATTTTTTACTTTTTAGGGACATTCTCTGTTGCGCAGAAATAAGCCCCTTTTTTATATCCGACCTTTCTCACTAAGCCACTCTCCGTCAATTGCTTTAAATCTCTAATGGCAGTTTTCTTCACGATATCCTTAAATAATTCTAGGTATGCCGTAATCGTCATTGGCCTCTTTTCGTTAACCATCAACCGCAAAGCTTCAATCTGGCGTTCATTCAAACCCAGCTTTTTAAGGTCGGTCTGCCTATGCTCAGGAATGCTTGGCACTAGATCCAAAATCTTGTCCCCGGGACCATAAAATTTAACAACAAAGAAATCACCATCCTCTGAAAGCTCTGGAGCAGAAAGACCATGCTCTTTCATGAGTGTCTTCATTTTGCCTATGCCGGTACCAAAGCGTTCCATATCCAGTGTTTCATGGAAGACGCCACAGATGGCCTTATTACGTGTCGCATGAGTACCTTCAAGCTTCTTAATATTTAGACCGGGTAAAAGACCACCGGGGTTGCGAACCTCTACACGATCATCAAAAATAGCTATCATAATTGGCGCGCCTTGGCGGTTGTAATTGCGATGCGCTATTGCATTAATAACCGCCTCGCGTATGGCTTCGAAAGGATATTCTGGAATATCCACCCGCTTGAACTCAACAATCTTGTTCGCCAAACGAGTGTTCCTCACGAAAAACGCCTCTACCTGAGCAAGCATTTTATAAATAGGCCCTTTGATTTCTTGTGAATCTATAAATTCAGATCGCGTTGTTCCTTTAAACCGGGCAATGCGAATTTCATGGTTCGTAATAATGTCGGAAGGATCCTTACCGAAGAATAGAATCCCTGCATTAGTAGGTCTCAACTCGCCATCCACTTTTTTAACAACTTTAAGGACGTTAGTTAGAACGTCTTTGACTGATGTCTTCGGAACTTTAACATTAAGCTTTGTAGCGCGATTCTTCAGGAAATCTTTCACACACTGCTCGTCGATTGCTTCATAGTCAACTTCACGAAAAATCGCCTCATCAAAAGGCCCTTTGCTAACCTCGCCTTTATCATCCAAGAATGAAATCAAACTATTGAGGACCTGAACCTTTAAATCGTCAATATTGCGGAATCTTTTGTAAATAAATACAGCCTTTATGGATTTAAAGAAAGCTTGCTCATCCTTATCGCGCTTTGCGTCATCTCCAGATGTTCCTTTTACAAAGACAAGGATTTCACCGCGCGGGCATTCTTTTTGAAACTTCCTGAACTCTCGTTCGGTCGCGGACAAGCCGTCTTTGCCTTTATCTCCATAGTCCTTACCGATAATCCCAAGATAAATATCGCTGTCGCAAACATGCTTCAGATAGGTCGCCGCGGGAGATTTCCCCTTTGCGGGAAGATCCTCAAAAATAAATACGTCGAAGCACTGTCGCAAAGTCAAGTTATCGTTGATCAAATCCTTGATCGCAAATCGCTCTTCGCGAAGTTCCTTTTGATTAGCACTGACAAACAGTTTGTATTTCATCTTACTTGACCTCTTTTGCGCTTTTAGCCGAAAATGTTATTTTCTTTTTGGTTAAATACTTTTCAACATGATACTGCTGGATTTTACTGGGAACGGTCTTGCCGTTAAACCATCGGCTCACTGTCGAAAAAGCGACACCAAGCTCTTTGGCTAAATCCTGTTGAGTGATCTTGTTCTCTAATCGATACAGTTCTAATTTTTTTATGATATCCATATACCCTGCTCCTGTGGTTAGCATAGTCGTTTCCTCTATTTGCGCATATTGCATCTTATAGCACGGAAAACATTGAGAGTCAATCAAAAACAGCCGACAAAACAGGACTGGCCTTGTCAGAAAAACTATATACTTTTTGTGACAGATTTATGCCCCTCCATTTCACCGCCCGACCCGCTCCCCCACCGGCTAATAATAATAATCCGGGCACCAATTTTTTTGGTACTTGGATACTTCATTATCAGCTAAATGAATCTGTGGATTTGTCGTAACACAACATACCGAAAATGAATACAAAGCCTGCTAAAATCCTGGCCTTCTTTATCTGTTCTTCCTTAGTGATTCTTCCCCTTGCCATAACTTGCCTTTCTACCCATTATCTTCGTTGTCTTACCTGACCTTGGTTTTTATAGGGTTTTGGGTGATTTTGCCTGGTACCGAGTATGCGGTAGCCTTCGTGAAGGTCGTGGACGAAATTACCCGAAATTTTACCGCAACCGAATAGGTTTATAGCGTCGGACGGAACGGCATTCTCCGCCATCAAAATATTGCGCACAACCGAACCACAACAATGCGCAGCCAATTACGCATTATTCGGATTTTCGTGTGCAATAAATTGTGCAATATTTCGGTAAAAAACTGCCATAATGGCAACAAAAAAGATGATGTTCAACATGGTAAAATCAGGCTTTTAGTAGTTGCTTTTGGTGCATATAGGCGCCTGTCCCATGGGTTATTCTTAGAAGGACGAGGATATCATCTGTGAAGAGAAGTTTATGGTGCCTTTTTAAAAAGCGCGTCTACCTCCCTGAGCAGCACCTGGGGGTCGTCTGATTCGATAAGTTTATCAATGCCTATATTCTGGCAGATTACGTCTGTAACGAGATTATTAAGCCTGTCATGGTAAGGCGTATAGATGAGGCAGGCTACATCCATCGTCTTAGGCATCTGCTTCAACTTAGCGATCACCAGATCGCCCGGAAAATCAGGTAATCCCAGTTTGATCAACAAAAGGTCCGGCGGGTCGGCAAGGATTTTTTCGATAGATTCCAGGGCGGAGCGCGCCGAAATAACCATATATCCGGCGTTCAAGAATGCAAACGCGATCGTACTAAGCGACTCCTTAGTATCCTCAACGATCAAAACACGTTTCGGCCTTTTCGGGCCTTCTTTTTTCTCTTGCGCCCTGACGCCGTAGCGTTTCTCCATAATAATATCGATCTCTTTATACAGCGCGTCGAGCTCGAACGGTTTGGTCATAAAACCGTCTACATTGAAAGCCTTAAACAACCCCTCCAGATTTGCCCGCGCGGTAAGGACCAGGACAGGATACCGCGTCTTGCCCTGCGCGTCGCTTATCTTGCCGTAAAACTCTATCCCTCCCATCGTGGGCATATTTATATCCAGAATGATCAGATCCGGAGATATCTCCTTAAGTTTCTCCAGCCCTTCGACGCCGTTATACGCCGTTAAGACAGCGTAATTCTTTTTCGCTTTGAGTTGATACGCTACCGCATCGGCGAGATCAACCTCATCGTCAATGAGTAAAATAATCCTTTTCTTATCACCCATTTTTTCTACGCTCCTCTATCGGCAGAAGGAACGAAAAGGCGCTGCCTTTGCCCGACTCTGATTCAACCCAGATCTTCCCCCCGTGTCTGGCAATTATCTCTTTACATATGGCTAGTCCCAATCCTGTTCCTCCTGTTTGCCGGGTCGCATGATTCCCTAGTTGCTGGAATTTCTGGAATAATTTGGGTATATCTTCCGCGCCGATGCCCGGGCCGGTATCCTTTACGGTGACTACCACGCCATTTTCCCCGCACTCTACCATGCTTGAAACCTTAATGCCGCCTTTATCCGTGAATTTTATCGCGTTGCCTATCAGGTTATCGAGCACCTGATTGATCTTGTCGGCATCACAATAGACCTTCGGCATATCCTGCGGCACGTGTACGGCAAGATGCAAGCCTTTTTGCCTGGCAACTGGTTCCTGAATATCCGCGGCTTCTTTAATTATCGCCCCAATATCATTGAGCTGTAATTCCAGTGCGGCTTTCCCGGATTCCAGTTTTGACAGGCTTAACACATCGTTCACGAGGCGGTTCAACCGGTCGACATTCGACCTGGCCCTGTTGAGAAAATTTTTTTGATCATCAGTCAGTTTCCCCGGCGTTTCGCTTATTACCACATCAATGGCCGTTTTAATAGAGGCAAGCGGCGTCCTCAGCTCATGCGAAACCGTCGAGCTGAATTCCTTCTGGGCCTCATACATATTTCTTAGTTTGGCGTTGAGCTCAATCAGCTCTTTGTTCTGTACCTTAATCTTCTCTGTCAGGTCAAACTTATCTATCGCGTCCCGTATGGTGATTTTCAACGCGGAGTCGTCCCAGGGTTTATTGATAAAACGGTACACCTCGCCCTTATTAATCGCGTCCTCGGCGATTTCAAGGTCCACATGGCCGGTAATAAGTATCCTCATGATATCCGGATACCGCTCCTTGACCATCTTCAGGAATTCTATCCCTGTAATCGCCGGCATCCGGTGATCGGACACGACAACTTTGATCGTCTCTTTCTCAAGCAAGCTCAATGCCCCGGCATGATCTGTCGTGACGGCCACACCGAACGGCTCATCTTTAAAAAGCCTCATCAGGGCGTTCAAGACATTCTGCTCATCATCAAGAATGACCACGCTTATTTGTTTAGGCATTCAACAATCCTTTATGGATCCAATACAATCCGTCCCTGGGTATCCCTTTTGACCTTTGTTATCCCGGGACATTCTTTCTCCAACTGTACAATATAGTCGTCCCTTTTGGCGATCTCGGTTGCCAGCTTCTTGTTTTCCGCCAGCAGCGCGCGGTACTCTACCGCCCTCATAATAGTTACCCTCAATTCATCATTATCCCACGGTTTAATGATGAATTTGTAAAGAACTGCCTTATTGATAGCCTCAATAGCGACATGTAATTCCGCATGACCGGTGAGAAGGATAGTTACTATCTCGGGGAAATCCCGGGAAACTTTTTTTAAGAAGTCCATACCGTTCACCCCGTCTAACTGATAATCACAGATGATCATATGAGGGCGTTCGGTTTTTACGACAGCCTCCGCCTCCTCCGCGCTCGGAGCGGTATAAAGCATATAATGATCGCTATGCAAAGCCCTCTTTAATGAAGTGAGCACCTGCGCCTCATCGTCTACCAGCAATATTTTATATTCTGCCATAATCGCCTCCGCTTTTTTACGGAACGTTTATCCGTCGCGCCTGCCGCGCAGCCGGTAATACCGATACAGAACATCCCTCCTGCCGACAACTCCCACAATGTTGTCGCCGTCAACGACAGGCAGTGTATGGATATTGTCCCCGCACATAAGGCGGATGATCTCCGAGAGAGTACTGGCCGCGGTTATCGTCTGTACGTTTTTCGTCATGATACTGTTTACCGTTGACGCATATGCAGGCCTCGCGGGATTGTCGACCTCCTCGCCCATGATCCTGAAAAGATCCGTCGCCGTGATAATACCGGCCAAGACACCGTTTCGCGAAAGGACCGGTATACCGCTGATCTTAAACCGCATTATAAGGTCCGCGGCTTCATTAATAGACGCATCCTCCGGTATCGTGATGGCGAATTTAGACATAATATCCGCGGCCCTGATTGTGTTTACCGACAACTTTTTATCCCGCTCCAGCGCACTCTTTACGGTTGCCTTCAACGCGATAGTATCCCATGGCTTGGTTATAAATCCCTGCAAGGAAAGCCTGTTAACCGCCTCACTGGCCACCTGGACATCGGCATACCCGGTAAGTAAAATTGACACAATATCCGCCTTATCCTTCGCGATCTTTTCCAGGAAACTGATACCGTCCATGCCGGTTAATTTGTAATCGCAGATAACAAGGTCAATGTCCTGCCCCGCGACGATCGGTAACGCTTCTTCGGCACTTGTACATTTTAAAATCACATGACCGTCATCGCGCAACGCGCGCTCCAGCGCGTTGAGCACTCCTTCGTCATCATCGATCAACAGTAACCTCTTCATACTTGTGCTCTCCTTTCCTCATTCCCAGAGGCACGTTCAAACGCTAAGCTTTTATAATCGGAAGCCGAATAGTGAATTTTGTCCCTTTGCCGCGCTCGCTCTCGAACTGTATGCTGCCTTTGTGCGCTCGTATGATCTCGTGACTGACGCTCAACCCCAAGCCCGTGCCCTTATCTTGCGCCTTGGTAGTAAAAAACGGCTCGAATATCTTATCGATTACGTCTTTGGACATCCCTTCCCCCGTGTCGGCAATATCGACATACACATCGTCAGCGTCCGAGCGCGTCGATACGGTGATCGTCCCCTTTTCTTTTATAGCCTGAGCGGCGTTAACAAACATGTTTATAAATACCTGCCCTATCTGCTGAGAATTACATCCAACCAACGGTATCCGGCCATAATTTTTCTTTAACTCGGCCTTGTATTTTATCTCGTTCCAGACAATAGCGAGTACACCCTCTATTATTTTATTCAGATCAGCGGGCTCTTTCTGCTTTTCGTCCTTGCGGGAAAAAACTCTCAGGTTCGTCACGATCTTTTTAATCCTGTCAACCCCTTCCAGCGATTCTCTCATCAAATTATCCAGATCACTCAGGACATATGTCAAGCCCAGCTTCCGCTCAAGCTCATCGATCTGGGCCTGCGCTTTTGATGCCTCATCGATATTTTTTTGTTTAACGGCCGTTTTCAATATTTCCGACGCCTTGAGGATATCCGATATCCCCGCGATATATTTTTCCAGTGTGGATAAATTACTGCCGACATATCCCAGAGGGTTATTTATTTCATGGGCTACACCCGCCGCGAGCTGGCCGATGGCTGCGAGCTTCTCGGACTGAATGAGCATATTCTGGTTTTTTTTCAATTCCTCCATGCTTTGTTCTAATCGTTCCCTGATTAAATTATTATCCTCAAGCATGCTTGCGAGAATCTCCCGGGATTTAAACGATTCTTTCAGCGTGTTATTAAGCGCTTCCTCCATCGACTTCCGCTCGGCTATATCCAGCACAGTCCCGTAAAATATCGCGGGGGTTTCCCCGGTCGCCGGCCGAATCGTTTCATGCGCGAGTAGCCATCGGCACTGCCCGTCAGGACGGATAATCCGGTACTGAAAATCCTGAAAGGCCCCCGTGTTCTTCCCCTTCGCAACCATTTCTCCCCAAATTTTCCGATCGTCCTCGTGCACCATCCTTGCCAGCACCTCAAACGAAGGCGCTTCCTTCGCCGGAGCAAGGCCGTATATCAGAAACATCCCTTCCGTCCATACTGTCTTACCGGACGCAGGGATATATTTCCAACCCCCTATCCGTCCCAGCCTTTGCGACTCCAGCAATAATTCTTCGCTTTCCTGCAATTCGTACAATTTTTGACCAAGCAGGTTCGACTGCTTAATAGTAACCTGCTCCTGGACAGACAAAAGCTGATTCAAGGTTTCTATTTCGACCTTGAGCTTCATTATCTCACGGGAATCGTTCTCCCGCGCCCCATCCGTCTCTTCCATCTTCTCTCCCGCGCTCACGCAAACACATTCCCTTCGAAGGGCAATAAGGCCATCTTAATGTTCAACGCCAGCGTCTCGAACAAATCGGCCACCTCTCTGCTTATAGCCGTTTTCGTAAACAATATCACCACAAAAACATCGCCTGCAGGCAAGGACCCGCCCATCCCCAATACGGTTTTGATTCTGCACGGCACAACAAAATCCTGCTGCGCCGGGATATGCTGACTCCCTAACGCGTCGGGGACAAAAAAAACGTTGAAATGCCGCTCGGCCATATTCAAAAGAAGCTCTCTGTCGGGATGAATGACTGCCTCGATCTCCACCCCCAACTGTTTGACAAGATTACGGATCATCGGAAACTTGTTCGCCACGTCTTCGCTGGGAAGCGGGATCGCCCTATGGCCGTTCGACGAGTAACGGGAATTCCATTCCGGCTTTTCCCCCTTCGTAGCTAAAAGCACCAAACACTTCGTCTCCGGATTAATAGTTTGATTTCGCAGCACACCTCGCGCAAACTGCTGAAGATCGTCCCCAAGCTCCCCGTAACAATGCGTCTTAAATAAACGTGCCAGGGCGATCGCCTTTCCGCCGGTTTGCCTGTCTATCATATGTTCGTATAAATACGCGACTACCCTGTTAGCCACATCTTCCATGTTTTTGGCATTCTTGCCTATTCGGCGCAGCTCCCTGCCGCATTCTGTCATGTCTCCTAAATTAAAACGCGGCAGATCAAAATTCAAAGCCTCTCCTTTTTCACCGTTCATGGCCGCCCTGACTCCTTCTTCAGTCTTTCCATTTCCTTCTTAAGCTCAATAATCCGCTCCTCCCTGCCCACGCTCGCTTTATAAAATACTTCCAGCTCCAGCATATGTTTACTGTTTTCTTCTTCCATTCTCTTGTATTCAGTGATATCGCGGCCTTCAGGAATCAAAAATACCACGTTCCCCGTTTCATCCTTAACCGGCTTGAGAGAAAAATCTACATAATGTAACACGCCGTCTTTAGCTACATGCGTTGCCTCGAAACGGATAAACTCGCCACTGGCCGCTTTTCCCACGGATTGGCGCAATTTTTCCTGAAGCTCAGGCGAATGGATCCACCATGGACCAAGCCAGAAGGGTTTGCCCAGCACACTCGACGCCTCAATACCGCTGAACTCCAGTGCCGCCCTGTTCGCCTCTATCAGAATTCCATCAATAGTCATTAAGCCGATAAACTGGAAGGTTTGATCAAAAAGGGCGCGAATCTTACGCTCACTCTCCCGCAGCATATTCTCAATCCGCGCACGCCCGGTAATTTCTTTATTCAGGCTTTCTATAGACGCGGTAGTCCTCTTTAAATTCTCGGTCATGACATCAAATACCAGAGAAAGCTGCCCGATCTCATCTTTTGTATCGATCCTCACTTTATAATCCAAATTGCCGCTGCCGACGATCGCGATCCCCCTGTGTAACCGGTAAAACGGTTCGGTAATAATATAGGAAACGCCTAAACCTATAAGCCATGCGACAACAGGCACCATACAGAGAAGCCCAAAAAAGGCTATGCGCAGTTTAATCAAAGGCGCGAACGCTTCTCTTTCGCTTATCTCTGCCAATATAGCCCACCGCATCTCAGGGATAACTGCGTGGCCGCCGAGGACCCGTACCCCGCGATGATTAAGATAAACTTTTGGCATCTCCCGCATAGAAACGGCATTCCCGCTCTCAAAATGCCCCAAGGCACTCCCGGCATTCTCCGTCGCCACCACCTGTTTAAGAAACGCGTCCTTTTCGAGCGCAGGATGAGTAATCTTAAGTCCTGAGCGGTTAATAATATATATCTCTCCCGTCTTGCCAATGCCGACATCCTCCGTAGTAATAGCGTTCAATTGTGCCGTATTAATAATTTCCGCAAGTACACCTAAAAACGCGCCGGTAACGCTGTTCGTTATCGGTGTAGAAACGGCAAACAGAGGCTCTTTCGAGGCCTTGGAATAATAGACATCATTAATGAATGTCTTTTTACGCGCCTGCAAAAAAATGGGGTCAGTGGATTTGTCTGTTCCTATGCTATCTTTTTCGCTTGATGCCGCCACTTTACCTGAGGCATCAAGAAGCATAAATTCGGTTACAGACGAGTTGACTACTTTTGTACGGGCAAGTCTTTTCATAACTTTATCGAACGACTTGCCATACAAGAGACCGTTCTTGTCCTCAACCGATAAAAAGTCCTCTACAATAGAGCTTTGCGCGAATTGGCCGGCAGAAATCTCCAGCATCCTGAGATAAGTTTTTACGTGTTTGACCCGCGAGACAAGCGCTATGGTCAAACGGTTATCAATGGACTCCAGCAGAATGGTCTTCGCAGTCGCATAAAAAATAGACGCGCCGATACCCGTAAGAACAAGAGCCGTGACAAAAAAAGAGATGCTTATTTTATCGGCTATTTTCATAGAGCCTTTTACTTATGGTACCTCGACAGATATCCCTTTGTAATAGTATATCATATGTCAAGCTCAACACCAAATGACGTGCCCTTCCGTTTTTTTCTGAGCTTTTTCACCGAGATTACCGCAATTGTTTGACCTCTCTACAAAACTGCTATCCCTTTCCGATCACCGCCTCGGCCAGGCTCTTCATCGTCTTACGATAATATTCCCAACGGCCAACCAAATGTCTTGAGAAATACCTTATTTGGCATAATTACTCGTTATACTCCTTCAATAACTATCGCGTTTGTCTTTGCCGATTTCTCGCGCAGCGGCGCAACAACACGATATTCCGGCGAATTCCACCAAGCATTAAATTTGTCTGGCTCAAAAAGGATATCCCCCGCCGTCTCCATGCCGCCGCCTAATATTATCATTTCCGGATTTA
>JAQURW010000166.1 GCA_028715425.1 Candidatus Omnitrophota bacterium | reverse complement strand
CGCTGGATTATTTTATTAAGGCTTTCGACTGCCATGCAAACATCCGAGGCGGCCCTGCCCAACACATTATTGTTGTTGGTAGGATCAAAGATCGTCCATTCGCTTTGCATTTGGCGCGGCATACTACCCCTGTTCCGGATACCACAGGCGCTCAAGGCCACGACTGCCCCCGTGAGGGCTTGCATAAGACCGGCAAGCGCGGCCGCGCCGGATTCGTCGATACCGGCAAAATCCTCATCCTTACCGGAATAATACGGGAAGAACCGGATTGCCTCCCCCATTTTTTCCGACAGGACACCCATCGCAGAGAAAAGCTCATCGCCGTTTTTATCTGCTAAAACGGCGGAAAGGTCCTCGATCTCTTTTTCAAGCGCCATTTTTTCATCAAGCGGGGCATCCTTCCGCGTAAACACATGAACGGTGCTGTAGGTAACGCCGTCGACATGCGGGCCGGGCTCATTTTCATGAAAAATGCCGTCATCGCTGAAATATCCCCACGTATAGCGCCAATCATTTGCGCCTGTAGCATCGATGGCCTGTTTGAACCCGTTTACAGCCGCCCTATGGCAGCCGTCAAGAGGACTCGTCCCATTATCATCCTTTTCATGATCGAAATAATCAACGATGATCTCTCCTCCGGGCGACATCCATGTCAGATAACGGGCATAGGGCAAATTTGCGACATCGACATCTTCTGTCAAATTGCCAAAACGCAATGTCCCAAGACTTTCCGGCTCGATATCGTCTATGCTAAACAAGTCCCTTTCCAGTATGCGCACTTTTTTCGATCCGGCTAAAAGCTTTCGCATCTCATCAAGATACGCGACAACATAAGGGCTTTTATCCACAAACACGTATTCGCGGTTTCCGAGAAGCTCCTTAAGACAACGCTCGGGCAGAAAACCGCACGCCAGGTCGTAATACGGTTTTTGTTCGTCGGCCATATGAGGATTTTTGTTGCCGGTTATCGTCTGTTCGAAGAATTCTTCCCCTCTTCCTTCCACAATCACCTTGATCAGATATTCCCTGGCCTTATAACGGCCGAGAAGCTCGCATAATCTTCTGGCTACAGGATCGTTGCCGGCATGCTCCATGTTATCAACGAATCTTTTCATCTGTTCAAGTTGTTCGGGGGTAAAATACTTTGCCCACCTTTCATATATTTCGCCTCTATCTTCCGCATCATATACCGAAGCAAGAAGCGCAGCCGTAGTGTCACTAAAATCTTTTTCACAGCCTTCGATCATGTCGACAAGGCCTTTATCAAGGGCGATCGCGAGCCTTCGTATTTCCTTCGCGTAACGATATTGTATGAAACCGCTCACCGCACGCCTTCCGTCTACTGACGGGGTTTCTGAAAAAAGGTTATAGAATCCCCATTGCATAAAATTGATACCCATGGACGTCGAGACAAACATCGTTACCACAAAAAATGCCGGCCATACCTGCAAGAGTTCATACCCGAAAACAGAAATGATAAAAAGAGACGACACTGCGAATAAACCTCCCAGAAAAACCACCAATACCGGAGGGGCGCCGCATATCTCCTGCCGATGTTCGGTAATACCCACATATCCAGCCATGATCACGTTTTTGGCGAACCGCGCAACAAAGTATCCTCCGAAGACTACCGCCGCGAAGGCCTTAAAAGATTGAACGGGATACCCTGCCATAAGCATTGCCGTTACGTTCACTGCTATCGCTGCGAGCGGAATAAGGATCGTGCCCACCGGCGCAGCAAGAGTGACGAATATTCCGTACAGCGAGATCGGATTGGCCTTCATTTTGTAGCGCGACAACTTCAGTTCTCCTCTGAAAAGGTCTGCGGCCATGTGCAGGCCCTCATGAAAGACCGAATTAATGACAATCTCGAGTCTACGCAGTAACCACTCGCCTTGTAAGGACGTTACAGGGCGCATAAAGACATCGCGCGTACCCGGGCCGGGCGCCGGCGCGTTACGCACATCCGGCCGGGCGCTCATTTCCTTTTCATAACCTTTCTTAAATGCCGTATCGATCGCATCATGCGCCGCGTAAGGGAACGGCTGTATCCTGGCGATCGATGCCAGATAGTGAAACAGTTCAAGTAGCGTATCCTTTGGGGCGCTCATCGCGGTATCGCGCGAAAGATACTTGGCGTCAGTGACCACCCATGTCGCATCGTTACGCATCCGTATCCATTCGCCTTGCCCCAACCCGCCTGCCTTGTCATCGATCCTTACCCCCATTTTTTCAAGCGTCGCGGCAAATGCGCCTAATGACCCGGCATGACGAGAAAGCGAGCTTATGGCATCATCCTTATACTGCGGCAGGGTAAACATGCCGGTCAGCGCGGCACGCTTTATCGATGTCAACGGCTCGATATCCTCGACCATTGCGTAATAACAGTCGCTCAGCTCATCATGGATAACGCCAAAACGTCGCGGGACGAGACCGTCATATGGATCGAATAAATCAGGATCTGCCCTGCCCCGGGTAAGGCGCTTGAGAATGAACCGGTATCCCAAGACCTGTAAGGACTCAAAGTCCGCATCTCTCGCAAAATTTTTGTAAACGATAAAAGGATGATACTTGTCAGCACAGGATATCGGATACACAGGATACCGCACTCCTGTCCCGTCGCCTTGCGTTATCCAGTCCCGGGGGAACCCGTTCCAGTCGCTCCAATAATTTAACCGAGAAGCAGATTCAATAGCCGCCCGCTCTCCCCCGTCAGTGGCCAATGTTCTGAACGCTTGTTTGAGGCCCATGCCATATGTATCGGCAAAAGGCTTGAATATGTCACGGTCCAGATATCCTTCGATAAAACCGCGTATATCGACGCTGTGGAGGGAAACGTACAGAAAATACAGCGCATCGATGATATCCCACCTGATTACGCCGCTCTCGCCAGAGGAGACGGCATCCATGTACGTACGGGCGGTCTTTTCGTCGCCAAGAGCGTAGGCGCTGACTGCTTTCACGAAATAATCTTCAGACGGCAAAACGTTCATACGATCCAACACCCACCGGTCATCTCCTTGCATTCTCTGATAGCCCGGCTCGCCGCGTATATGCGAAAAATTATATTTATACCCCGCGCGTTTAAAACGTCTTAACAGTAATTCTTCCATGACAAGCCTGGCAAGCGGATTTTCCTTTATGTTTCCGATGACCTGCGGCATATGTTCCCTCTGCTGACCTTTCTCGAACTCCAAGCGTTCATCAGGCGACATGTACGCGATATGGTCCGAAGAGACAAAGTTGCCTTCCGGATCGATGAAAGGAAACAACTTATTGGGTGCAGCGCTATGTTCAAATATGTCCGTCCCGGAAACTTCCTTCGCGCCTTCGATGTTGATGAGCGCATTACCCTGCGCCAATATATGATTCACATGAATGC
The DNA here is from genome assembly GCA_028715425.1 of Candidatus Omnitrophota bacterium. GTDB lineage: Bacteria > Omnitrophota > Gorgyraeia > JABMRN01 > JABMRN01 > JAQURW01. Next base: position 2,038 of record JAQURW010000166.1, on the reverse strand, counting down.
CTTGACCGTGCTCGTACCTGAACCTCAACCCGTACCGCTCCAGCTCCAGGCCCACATTGTGCGGATGCGTATCGGCAAGACGCACATTATATTCTGTCTCAAGCCGCCGTTCTCCTGTCACGTTCCAGCTTTGACGTATCCCTTCGATGACCTTAACGACCGTCACCAGAGATTTACCGGTCACCCGTTCAAACTCTTTTTCATGCGCGTCGTCCACAGAAACGACCCACCGCACATTGGGAGGAAACTGCTGAAAGAAGGCCCTGGCGGCGCTCAGATCATCCGGCACAAGGTAAGCGTTCGTAACGATATACACATCGTTGACTTTCGAAGCGGCATACCTCACGACGTCGAGAAAATCCTCGCTCACGCCCCCTTCGAGCAGTTTTGCCCTATCCTTGCCGTAACACAAGACCTCGCCTGTCCCCACCAGATAAGCCTTCTCAAACCCTTCAAGCTGGTCGAAGACCGAATAAAGCATCTTCTTATCGGCATCCCGCGCCTTTCCGGTCCGGCAAGCCTCTTTCGCATAACAAAACGCGCAGTTGAACGGGCACCTATACGTCATCATCACGTTGATACTTTCTTTGGCCGGGTTACTTAATATCTCGTTCATCGTGCGCCACGCCCTCGTCGCGCTGCCGTTTACCTTGCACGCCTCGTAGCTTCTGCCGCTCCCGGCAACCTCGATCTCGCTCTTAAAGAACTCCTCATAATCACGTGCAGTCATAAACCTCGATCGTATCCAGTCGACCACGGTATGGTTGTCAGGTTTTTCATGATGTGGGGCACGGTAGTATTCCTCATAATAGTTCCCTATCCTGACGATCAGCGGGATCCGGTCGGCAGGGACCACCTTATCGATAAAGATACCCGCATCAATACACGCGCCGGTCGGATCGATACCCTGTCCTGCCAGGCGGCAGGCCATGCTTAAGAGAGCCTGCCTCTCTTCAAACGAGAAGCCCCTCTCTCCCTTATATTGCGTACAGGTCACGGCATGTACCGGGGCAATGCCATGGCCCGTGAGCTCACCGACAAGTCTTTCATATAACACACCGAGATCATGTACCCGTTTGGCACGTTCGTCGGGCGGCATATCCTTGACATCATTGAATATCCTTCCGCAATCCCAGAGGATCTCCGCGTACGACCGAGACCTGACTAAAAATGTCGCGAGATCAAGCCATGCCGTTACTTCCTCGTGAGAAACATTGTTCACGACGCGGAGCAGGTCTGACCCCACCCACGGATCCTGGCGGTTGCGGATGACCAGCACAAAAAGTTCACAGGCCTTCTGCCGCTCATCGGCCCTTCCGAGCGCACCCAGTAATTTAATAAGGTTGATCACGGTCCGGGCAGTTTCGTCGTTACTTACAACGACTCCCCGCAATTCTTCTTTGATCGTTGCGAGATAGCCGCTGATCTCAGTCACCATAGCCAGTTTGTCCTTCACGGTCTTTTCCCGTTCGACACAAGCCCGGACCGTTTCCACGGCGAGATCCATGATCTTCGGCTTGTCAGGCCTGAAAGCCTTGAGATTATCGACAAGGGCAAGCATCTCATCGCACGAGTTCACTTTGCCCCCCTCTGCCGCCGCAATATTCACATCATGCGGATGATCTTCGGCAAGACCATGCTTGCAATACGCCGCATACAGCGCCTCCCAGTCCAGCGCCTCAGTATCGCGCCTTATAGCGTCATACAATCCTTCGACCCCGATCGAGCGCTCGTGGAACCGTTCGGCCATGGCAGGGTCTTCGTTGACCAGTTCGCGCAGACGGTCATACGAAATGTCATGCCGCCACATCTCCTGAAGAAAACGGCGTTTGCTTTCATACTGCCTGATCTCGTCCATTTCATGCACGATAGCCAATTTCCTGTTATCGTACCCGCCACGAACGGCCTTCTCTATCTCGCCCTGATTAAAAAAATAGCCACTGTCCATATATGCAACCGGAAGGCCGTTGGCGCGCCCCAGGCCCACATGGCCGATCTGGCCGGTGTTTTTCAGGAGTCCCGGAATAGACACAACCAT
>JAQURW010000165.1 GCA_028715425.1 Candidatus Omnitrophota bacterium | reverse complement strand
TGATATTAGGAAACATGGTGTTTTCATTATTGGCATGTATGGCGGGATTATGTGCGGGAGTGCAGTATCCGCTGTCAAATGCCATATACCTGGCGAGGGGAGGTTCAATCGGGCGGTCTGTCGCAGTCACCTATGCGGTCGACCTTGCCGGGGCCTGCCTCGGAAGCCTGGTCGCCAGTGCCGTTGTTATACCTGTAGCGGGGGTATATCAGACGGCAGGTATGCTTGCTGTTCTTAATTGCGGGGCTTTTTTCCTGCTCAGAATAGGACGGACACGATGCGCGAAGTGAACTATAGGATACCCAAGAGGCTTTTAAAGAATGTCTTTATTCTGATAGCGCTTATTGCCGCACTGTTTACGGCAAAACGGGAAGGCGCGATAAAGTCCGTCGACGGGAATAACCGTTTCTATGTTAAACGTATCGTTGACGGCGATACGATTGTCCTTTCCAATAACCAGCGTGTGCGGTATATCGGCATGAACACCCCGGAGATACACCATCCAAAAAAACCGGTTGAATGGATGGGCCCCGAGGCGGCTGATTTCAACAGAAGGCTGGTCGAGCATAAATGGGTGACCCTTGAGTTTGACGCCGAACTCCGTGACCGGTACGGACGTCTTTTGGCCTATGTCTACGTTGACGGCGTTATGGTTAATGCCGAATTGGTGAAAGAAGGGTATGCGGATGTATATACTTTTCCGCCTAACGTAAAATACCGCGACCTCTTTACCCGCTTGAGAAATGAAGCCCAGGCAGCGCACAAGGGGATTTGGAAGAGACCTTGACGCTCTCGATCTTATATGATATACTCCAATAACAGTATACCTAAATACATAAAATATGGAGCAATAAATGGCGCTGACGGGAGTCGAGCGGAGACGTTATATCAGGGCTAAGCCGGCCCTTCCGTTACGCGTTATTAACCGGGAAAATAAGGTTGAAAAGACCGAGGCCGTCAATTTGTCGCCGTTGGGCCTCTGTTACGGATCGGTTGCAAAGGTGCAAAAAGGGGATATCGTCGAACTTACCTTGCTTGTTCCGAACGCCAAAAATCCCGTTCATATCGACGGCAAGGTCGTATGGGCCAAGGACGGCAATGTCGGTTGCGAGTTTCTGCGGATCGAAGAGGACAATAAAAACACGTTCCTTAAGTTTTTCTGTGAACTTATATATGCCGAAACCGCTACCGCCAAGAAGGAGGTATAACCTGTGAGATCAATCCTTATAGTGGGCTTAATGGCCTTATTTATGGCAGGATGTTCGACGCTTGAGGCTGTCCCGAACCCGACCGATGTCATCTCGAAGCCCCTGGGGACCGAGTCGATCAAGATTGGAATGACCAAGGATGAAGTAAAAGACCAGTGGGGTGAACCCGATTCTATAACGACTGAAGAAATAAAAGAGACAAAGCGGGTACGGGAGGTATGGACCTATCATGCGCGTTACACGTCGCTGCCGGTCGATGCGGGCTATCTTTCGAAGACCCAAAAACTTTACTTCGACGGGAATAACCTGACGGATATTAAAGGTTAAACAAACGCTGATGCCGAACTGCACGAATTATGCGCGTAATAAAAAACGATGTACCTGCACCTATGAACCGTGTCCGCGTAAGGGTGAGTGCTGCGAATGCGTGGCATATCATCTTGCGCACGAAGAAGTGCCCGGTTGTTTTTTTACACGTGAGGGCGAGGCTGGTTTTGACAGGTCGATAGGTCATTTTATGCGGGACAGGAGAGGATGATATGCAGAGACTGGTGTGCAGATCGAAGATCCAACATGCCGCGATTACGAAAAAGGAGCTCAAATATGCCGGGAGTATCGGGATCGACAAAACACTTCTTCTGGCGGCCGATATTTATCCCAACGAGGTTGTTCAGGTGCTCAACGTGAACAACGGCAACAGGTTTGAGACCTATGTTATCGAAGAAAAGGCAGGGTCTAAAACAATCGCGCTCTATGGCCCGGCGGCGCGCATGGGCGAGGTCGGGGATCCCGTGGTTATCCTTTCGTACGGCATTGCCGACGAGCAGGATGTCCCCGGGCTCAAGGTTAAGGTCGTCAACGTAGATTCAAAAAACAATAGTATAAAAAAATGAGACAGCGTGAAGGACAACATCATAAATCATTAAGCCTTGTCAAATATCCGGCAAGGGGCCTCTTGAAGAGAACGAAACGGGTAGAGACCGTGACCGATTCGCTTCGCGATACCATGCGGACCATGGTAACCACCATGTACTCAAATCAGGGTATCGGCCTCGCCGCGACACAAGTGGGTATCGATCTCCAGATCGTCGTTGTCGATGCCGGTGACGGGATCTTAAAGATGATCAATCCTGTTATCGTCAAACGTGATGGCACCGATGTCATGGACGAAGGCTGTTTGAGCGTTCCGCAGACGGTCGTCCGCATTAAACGCGCCAAGGTAGTGACCGTTGAATATCTGGATGAATGGGGAAAACGGATGTGCAAGACCTTCGAAGGATTGACGGCACGCGCCATCCAGCATGAGATCGATCACTTGAACGGCCGGCTTATTATCGATTACCTTCCCTGGTATAAAAAGATGATCACCATACGCCATCTGAGATACGTGTGACCGGAGGCGGACTATGCTCGAAGCGAAACTGAACGAAGATTATAAAACTGCCCTGAAGGGTAAGGATAGCGTTAAGGTCTCGGTGATCAGGATGCTCAAGTCCGACATGGGGATCACCGCCGTCCGAAGCGGCAAACAATCCCTTACCGACGACGAGATATTGAAGATAATCTCCAAACATATACATCAGCACAACGATTCCATCACGCAGTTTAAGAACGGCAATCGCCAGGACCTCGCCGCACAGGAAGAGAAAGAACTTGCTGTGCTGAAGACCTACGTCCCCGAACAGCTTTCTGACGATGCTCTTGCCGCCCTGATCCGTCAGGTTATCGCGGAAATGGGGCCTGTCACCAAAAAGGACATGGGAAAGGTCATGAAGGCCGTGATGGAAAAGGCTGAAGGGAAAGCGGACGGGAAAAGGACGAGCGCATGCGTCCAGTCGCTTTTGGGATCATGAGGGAAGGTTCATGATAGAATTATTGTTTTATGATACCGCGGCCGGGCAGTGTACGGTTACGGGAGATGCGAACGAGATAAAAACGCTGGTTAAAAAACCCGACGGTATCCTCTGGCTTGATATAGAAAAGCCGACATATAGCGATATGGAGATACTCGAACAGGGGTTTAACTTTCACCCCCTTGCGATCGAGGACTGCATGACCACCATACAGCGGCCGAAGATCGACAAATATATCGGCGGGTATCTTTTTGTCGTTCTCCATGCGGCATCGCTCGGCCTCCACAAGGATAAGGCAACATCCAAGGAGGTGGATTTTTTTATCGGGAACAATTTCCTGATCACGGTTCATGTCAAGTCGCTCGGTTGCATTACGGCCTGCCGCGAACGGTGCGTAAAAAATCCTACGCTGATGGGGCAGGGGCCGGGGTACTTATTTTATACCGTCGCCGATGCGCTGGTCGATAATTATTTTCCGATCCTCGACCGCCTCGGCACCGACATCGAGAAGGTCGAGCAGATGGTCCACGGCAAGAACGAAAACGGCAATTGTATAAGCCGGATACTGTCGCTCAAAGACAATGTCCTGACCCTCCGGCGTTTTATCGGGCCCCAAAAGGAGCTGGTGAACTCGCTGGCGCGCGGCGATTACCAGCCGTTCATCTCGAGCGAACTCTCAATCTATTTTCGCGATATCTATGACCTTCTGGCTCAGATAAGCGATACGCTCGATTCGTACCGCGACGAACTGACGAATATCCTTGATGGCTATCGTTCGGTCACTGCGAATAACCTGAACGAGGTCATGAAGGTCCTGACCATGATCGCGACGATCATGATGCCGCTCACGGTTGTCGGCAGCATATACGGGATGAATTTCAAGCATATGCCGGAACTTGAATGGCGTTACGGATATTTTTTTGCCCTGGCGCTTATGATGGCGATCGGTTTGAGCATGCTGGTATTTTTTAAAACCAAGAAATGGATCTGATGCGGCAGCGTGAGGTGCGATGAATATAAGGATGAGGCAGGAAGAAAATGTGGTGGTCCTGTACCTGGAAGGAAAGATCGATATCAATAGCGCCAATTTTATCGAGACTACCGGGCAGCTTGTCCGTAACGGCCATCTGAAGATATTGTGCAATTTTAAGTCCGTTGACATGGTCGATTATAACGGACTGTCCATCATGGCCATTGCGTATAAGAATATCGTCAATAAAAGCGGCATCATGAAGTTCTGCAATGTCCCTTCGCATATACGGGAACTTTTTCGCACGGTCCGCCTCGACCTTGTCTTTGACATCTATGACGAAGAGGAAAAGGCGCTTATCACCTTCGAAACGATATCGCGCATCGATAAGTTATATTTACGGCGCAGGTTCAGACGCCTGGAGTTTTATCACCCCGTCAAATACGGTCTTCTTACGACGTCCGACGAGAAACGGTTTACCGGTAAACTCCTGAACATAGGCGGGGCGGGCATTTTTATTTATACAAAACATACCTTCCCGATCTCAAGCCAGCTTATCATGGATGTCAAACTTGAGAATGCCAAGAGCTATGCGCTGGAGGGGACCGTGATCTGGCTTTCGGATAAGGAACTCCAGCCGCATTGTTATCCGGGTATGGGGATCCAGTTCGCGAATCTCGATGTCGCGATCCAGCGAGACATCCTTGATTTTATCGATAGGAATGTATCCTATAGGAGCGATATCTAAACCCTGCTTGTTTGTCCGAATATAATCCGCGCGATGAGCTATTCAAATTTAAGAAAATGCGAGTTATGCCCCCGCCGGTGCGGTGTTGACCGGACCCGCGGCGAACGCGGTTTTTGCAGAGCCGGCATACGGCCTGCGGTCTATAGTTTCGGAGCACATCACGGGGAAGAACCGCCGTTGTCGGGGAGCTCAGGGTCCGGGACGGTATTTTTTACCCACTGCACCATGGGCTGCGTTTATTGCCAGAATTTCGCCTTTAGTCAAAACTCGGAACAGGGTGAAATGAGCGAAGACGAGCTGGCAGGGATCATGCTGGGCCTTCAGAAACAAGGCTGCCATAATATCAATCTTGTTTCCCCGACGCAGTATGCGCCGCAGATCGCCCAGGCCGTTCGTCAAGGCCGTGCGAAGGGGCTTACGATCCCGATCGTTTATAATACCGGCGGATATGATATGCCTGAAACCGTCGCATTGCTCGAAGGTATCGTTGATATTTATATGCCGGATATGCGGTACAGTGATGATGCCATGGCCCTCCGATATTCGAATGTGTCCGGCTATGTCGATCACAACCGCCGGAGTGTCAGGGCAATGCACCGGCAGGCGGGTGATCTGGTCCTTGACGGCCATGGGATCGCCAAAAAGGGGCTT
>JAQURW010000164.1 GCA_028715425.1 Candidatus Omnitrophota bacterium | reverse complement strand
TTCAAACGCCCTGAAAAAAGTGGCGGCGATCATCGATCAGCAAAGCGGTAACGAGGAACCGGCGCCCCAGGCGGTCCTGCCCCGGGTAGAGCCGGCGCCGCAGCAGGAGCCCGCCGAAGAAGCGGCCCCCGCGGCTCTCCAGCCGGAAGAAACGGCGCCGGAGCAGGAACCCGCCCAAGAAACAGCCCCTCAACCGGCACCCCCGGCTGCGATAAAGGTTGAGGCGCAAAAATCCGTTGAACCGAGTTCGACGAAAGAACTTATTAAGCAGGCAAAAAAGTCGTATCAGAAGAAAAATTATACGGATGCCAGGGCCGGATTCGAAAAGGTCCTTCGGGCACGGGAGTCCCTGCAGGGAGATGCCGGCGCCAAGGAAGCGCGCGGGTATCTGGCGAAAATAGACCGTGAGATCGCAAAGCAGAATGAGCGCATCGAAAAGAAGAAAAGCAAGGAAAATGCCCGACTGAATGAGGCTACCATCAAATCGCTGGTCAAGGAAAGCAAAGCGCTCTATAAGAATAGGGATTACCAGGCCGCAAAGACGAAATGCGAAGAAGCCCTCAAGCTCAACCCGAAATCCCGCGATGTCATAAACCAGCTTGATATGGTCAGCCGGCGGCAGGCGCGTATTGACGGCAAAAAAGAACGGATCCGCTCCGCCGCAGAGAAAAAGATATTTGTCGCCCGGGAAAAAGAAAAGAACGATCTTGAAAAAAAGGCGTTCGGTTTCTGGGGCGTCAATGAAAAGGGCGTCACGGGCATGTTGAATGCCATCCCCAACCGTGACATCCCCCAGCGGCCGCTTGACCTGGAGGAATGCGTCGATATCGCGCTTAAAAATAATATTCGTCTTGAAGTCGCGCGAAAACAATTCAAGCTGGCGCGCCTCAGGATACTCGAGGCAAAACGCAATCTCGGGCCGACCCTTAAGATGCTCTGGGAAGAATCGGGCGGCCAGGTGAGCGGCCGCCAGTACGAGGGCAGGAAGATAAACGTCGACTATAATCAGCCCATCTATCACGGAGGAGAGCTTATCTACACGCTCAAACAGAACCAGGTGAATTATGAGGTCGTTAAGACCGACTATGACCGCGTGAAGAACGAGCTCGTCCTGCAAGTCGAAAAGGCGTACTTCAGCCTGGATAAGTCGATAAAAGCTCTCGGTATCCAGCAAAAGCTTTATGATAAAAGTACGGTGATCAACGATCAGACAAAACGCGGGTATGAGTTCGGCGTTATCTCGAAGATCGAATACTTCGCGGTCCTCTCCAAGTATAACCAGGCGGGGTTCCAGATCGCTTCGGCAAAGGAGGACGTAACACTGGCGAAACTTATATTGGCGCAGGCCATGAATACCGAAGAGAACGTCGATATTATTGCCATCGGAGATCCGGCATTGAAGACGATCTCGCTGGAAGACTGTTACCAGCTTGCGTTGAAACACCGGCCGGAGATGAAGGTCAATTATCTTATGGTCGAATATTACCTGTACGAAAAACAGATCAGTATGGCCAAACAGCGCTTTAAGCTGGATTTCCTCGGCAACTGGGGATTTGCCTATGAAGATTTTGTCCCGTGGGATAACGAGGAAGGGCACCGCTCTCATAAATTCCAGCCGCAATGGTATACGGGGGTAAAGGCATCGCTGCCGTTCGGCGACAATACCCTGACGTATTCGTATACCAAAGAGCGGTGGCAGCCGGTGGTCAGCGCTTTTCAGGGAACCGAGTCCGCGACGCACGATATGGGGCTAAATATTTTCGACGGCCTCCAGCGCGATGCCGACGTCGCCGAGGCGGATATAGGATTGGGAAAGGCCCAGCAGGAATATAATAAGGTGCGGGAAGAAATAGTCATGGAAGTGCAGGAGACGTATTTTAAATATAAAAAGGCCATGCTCCAGATGGACGTGGCGAAAAGCAAGGTCGAATACCAGAATTTGCAGCTCGATATTACCGAGATGAAAAAGGAGATCAACGAGGCCGGCGGTTCGAGCGTGCTCGATGAACTGGTCAAGTGGGGAGAAGAACAATTCGGGTTGATCCAGGCTATTCTGGATTATTATATTGCGCTGAAGAGCCTGAATAAGGCGATAGGGATAAACGGGTATTTTTAGATATAAATGAGGAGAGCCCATTATGGACGAAAATGAAATAAAAAATGATGCGCCGCAGGAAAATGCTCCCGAGCCGCAGCATGACGAGGGCGTTGTTACTTATTCGGACCTCAAAAAAGAAGCGGCAAAGGGCAAGAAGAAACTGTTTTCGTTCGATTTCGTCAAAAAGGGGAATAAGCGGCAGCTCATCCTTATCGCCATAGGCGTCATTATCGCCGTTTCGCTCGTATCGCTGGGTGTCAGCAATATCATGGGAGTTCTCTTTAAAAAGAAAAAACCGGCAAAAGAGACCGAGGCCGTTACCGAGGCTGTACCGGTCAAGGTTTATAAAGTCAAGCGCATGGATTTTAAGGATACCCTGTCCGTCCTCGGCGTGATAAAGGGATATAAGGAAGTGCCGCTCAAATTCCAGACCAACGGTATCCTGGAAAGCTTTAACTTTGAAGAGGGAGAAAAGATACAGGAAGGGGATATCATCGCCAACCTTCAGCAGAAAGACGCCCTTCTCAAACTGAAATATGCCGAGGTCGAGTTCAATACCGCCAAGAAGCTTTATGAGATAGGCGCGACGATCCAGGATGCCCTGGAAAAGAGCCGGCTTGAATATGAGTCGGCAAAAAGCGACCTTGAAAAGACCAATATCTACGCCGCATCGGACGGCATCCTGGGCATGCAGGAGATCGATGTCGGGGCATTCGTGACATCCAATGACAAAATCGGCATATTCCTCGATACGGCGAAGGTTTACGCGGAATTCGACGTCATCGAAAAAGATGCCCCGAAACTTAAACTCGGCCAGAAATGCGAGATATTTGTCGACGCCCTGCCGAACAAAAATTTTGTCGGCACGGTCGATGCCGTAGCCCCGCTTATCGAAGGCCGCACGCGGACCGAGCGTGTAAAGGTCGAGCTTAAGAACCCGGAGGGCCAGCTTAAATCGGGCATGTTCACCCGGGGCCTTATCGCCACCTATGAAAAAAAGAATACGATCATTATACCGGCGTCGAGCCTTAAGAAGACCGAAGAAGGCGGCTACGTTGTCTTTGTCGTGCACCGCGACGAAAAGAAAGAAGTGCCCGCGCCTGCTGAGGGAGAAAAGGATAAGAAGGGTAAAAAGGGAAAAGAGGCCAAACCGGCGGCGAAAGACGATAAGGCCAAAGAAGACAAATCCGGGAAGCCCGGCGCCGCGGGAGAAGAGGGCGCAGCGGTCGACGAAGAAAAAGACCTGGGGACGGTAGAGACCCGGCAGGTCGAGGTCGGTTATATGACCCAGGACAGGGTCGAGGTCGACAAGGGGATCGAAGAAAACGAGCTTATTGTCATGGAGATATACCAGGAGCTGCAGGATAAGCAAAAGGTCGATATCGCCGAAGTGCAGGAAATACTTTATTAGCGGTTAGCGGGTAGCGATGAGCGGTTAGTTTTAAAAAATATGAGTGCAACACCTAATCGCTAACCGCTATCCGCTAACCGCTAAGCGTTCGTTTACCAACTATATGAACGGAACTCTATGAGCATAGCCGGTTTTTGCATCAGAAGGCCCGTTACGACAATGATGCTGATGATGTTTGTGGTGCTCTTCGGCGTTATTTCGATCCTTGGGCTTCCGCAGGAACTTTTTCCTCCTATTACCTATCCGCAGCTTACCGTTGTCACGGTATACGGTAATGCCGCGCCTGAAGAGATCGAGACCCTGATCGCCAAGCCTATCGAAGAGGCCGTCGGGACGGTCGCCGGCATTAAACGGATACGGTCGCTGTCGCGGGAAGGCCTCTGTCTGGTCATCGCGGAATTCGGCTGGAACGAGGATATGGATTTTGCGTCGTTGAAACTGCGCGAAAAAATAGACCTTATCAAGGAACGCCTCCCGCGCGAATCAAGCGAGCCGCTGGTCATGAAGCACAACCCCTTCGAGCGCCCGGTCCTTACGCTCAGCGTTACCGGCAAGCGCTCGCCGCTTGCGCTGAGGGAATTGACCAGGCGCGTTATCAAAGAAGAGCTGGAGAAGGTCGAGGGCGTCGCTAACGCCTCGATATCGGGCGGCCTGGAACGGGAAGTCCTTGTCGAGATGGACCAGGCGAAGTTATTTGCCCGTGATGTGCCGCTTATGGAGGTGGTCAATTCTATTACGAACGCGAACCTTAATTATCCCGCCGGCACCATCAAGGAAAGTTTTTATGAATACCTGATACGCACGCTCGGCGAGTTCGAACATCTTAAGGAGATCAAAGAGATCCCTATCAAGAATTTTAAGACCGAGACCAACGAACAGCAGTACCGTCCCGGAGATAACAGGGAGCGCACGATCGCGCAACCGGGCCGGCTGGTCTTTTTAAGGGATGTTGCCGAGGTGCACGACACGTATAAGGAGAGGACAAGCTATTCGCGTTATAACGGCAATGAGAACCTTGCGATATCGGTCCAGAAACAGGCGCAGAGTAATATTATCCAGGTTGTGGGAAGGGTCAAGCGGGCGCTTGTCCAGCTCAAGAAAGACCTGCCGCCGGATATCGACATCATCATCATCAACGACCAGTCTAAATTCATCGAAAGCGCCATCAATAATATCAAAGACAACGGTTATCAGGGCGCCATACTGGTTTTTATCGTGTTATATGTTTTTTTAAGGAATTTCTGGGTTTCTGCGGTCGTTATCTTTGTTTTGCCTGTCTCCCTGATGGGTGTTTTTATATGCATGTATTTTAATAATATTTCTATCAATATCATGAGCCTCGGAGGGCTGGCGCTCGGCGTCGGTATGCTCCTGGATAATGCCATTGTCATCCTGGAGAACATCTCCCGCCATCGCGAGCTGGGCGAACCGCTCCTTAAGGCATCCGAAGACGGCGCCACCGAGGTTACCGCGGCGCTTTTTGCCTCGACCATGACGCAGTGCGCGGTTTTTTTTCCGATGATCTTTGTCGTCGGCATAGCCGGGCAGCTGTTTAAACAAATAGCCTTTACCATTGTGGCCGCGCAGATCGTATCCTATGTCGTCGCCTTGACGCTCGTCCCGCTTCTGATTACCCAGATAAAGAATATCCAGACAGCGGGCGACAAGGAGGATAGCTACAGTAAAAAGCCGTACCTGCTCGTCTTCGAACGATGGGTAAGGGGCTTTGTCAATAACCGCGGGAAGGGATATCTCCTCCTGCTGGGACTGTTCGCGCTTACCATGGTGGGATATTCAAAGATAGACAAGGAACTGATGCCCAAGGCCGACCAGGGACAGTTTATGGTAAAGATCAACATGCCTGCAGGTACCAAGCTTGACGTTACCAATGAAGTGGTCCTGGAAGTCGAAAAATACGTATTAAGCCTGCCGGATATCAAGGATATCAGCGTCCTGGTCGGCTCGACCGTCGGGAAAGGGTCCGAAGACGTCCTGC
>JAQURW010000163.1 GCA_028715425.1 Candidatus Omnitrophota bacterium | reverse complement strand
CGACCGGGCCGGCCGAAGGCATGCAAGCGACATTGGTGACAAGGAAGAAAAGCGCAATAAGAATGGTCACGAGCGGACCGATACCGGGACCGCCCGGCGCAGGCGGTTCAGGTTCAGCCGGCTGCTCTCCTGACGGCGAGGCAAGCGGCCCAAAATGCTTTTCATACTGCCGGACCATGTGCGGATAGATCCTCACGATTATATCGTCGATCTTACGCAGAAGACGCTTTATAGCGCTTTGTTCATACGGTCCGTTTAAAACGATCAAGGCTTTTTGCAGTATGTCCCTCATGCGCTCAATAGGGTCTTTGATATTTTCCAAGCCCGGATATCGTGGTATGACCCGGCTCCAGATATACTGCCAGGCGCCTAAATCGACCTTATCCAGTTGATTGATAACCGCACACTCCATCAGGGATTGAAGGAATGCTGTGGGCCCCGGTTCCCCGAAAATATGCTCCCTGGCAGGAAAGACCGGCGCATTCTGCAGTTGCGCGGTTCTGAAAACTTTATACGCAGCATCCAATTGAGCGTCATCTCCTAAAAGCTTATCGACGTACGCCAATAACTCCCCGTCGGCTTTCGGCTTCAGCAATTCAAGGCCTCTTTTAAAATCATGCTTCTCCAGGATCTTGGTCTGCGTTAAATATTCGCCGGGCGGATTGGAACTTACGTTTAATTCTTTCAGTATGTTGACAAACACTTCGAACGCTTTGTCATCATACATTATTATTCCTGGAGCAAGTTCGAACCCGAGCGGCGTATCCATACCGCTTACGTTGCGGAATTCACCTCGCGTCGGCACCGTGCCTTTAAGGGCAATGGCGCGGATATCATTGTTTGCTATTTCCCGTTTCCCGGAGTCGCCCTTTCTCGATCGAAGGAATTCTTCGGGCATAAATACGATCTTCCATCCCGCATCCAGCACCAAAGAGATCTCCGACAGATCTTTAATGTGCACCATAATGGAATTTTCATAATTTGACGGATCGGCATAACACCCTTCAAAAGACGTCGAGGCATAGTAGGTGCCGCTCGCGCCGTCATATAAACCTATCACATAGTAAGATGTGCCATCGACATCCGAAGGGATTTTGAAAGAATGCAGCTCATATCCGGCGGAAAAGGCATCTTTTGCCTTACGGAATTGCGTCATAAGAGGGCTGATCTTTGCAACCCGGGGATCTCTCGGTTTCACCTTATCATTTAAGAGATACCAGTATTTTCCCATCTCTTCAAAAGCCCGAAATATCAATATTTCAGGATGAGTAAATTGTTCAAAATGCGCGGGCAGTATCGCATTAGCATTATCAGATAAAGTCCATTTCTTTAGGCCGGTCAAACATTCATCCATAGCGCTGGGATTAAGTGCAATATCATTATCGCGAGCCGCGGCTTTTATATCTTTCATGAACGGCCTAAGACGCTTCTCAAGCGCCTTGATCACTGCGCAAATAGCGGCAGCTTCCTCATGCGGCACATCCACAAGTCTGTTGTAGTACGCCTCGATCGCCGTTTGAGCCAACGCAGGCTCTACTGTTTTATAGGTGCTTTCCAGAACTATAGAGCCGGCTTTTTTAGGGTCGGTATCGCGCGGATCCGTAACAACCAGTATTTGCCAGCTGCCGTCCCAGTTGTAATACAGGTCTTCGGCGCTTTCAGGCTTCACGGTATCGGAGGCATCGTCTATATTGAAAAACGCTCCCGGAGTATCGGCCGATGCCGAGTAATACCGTTCGGCCGCGCGGTTGTAAAGCCCGACCGCAAAATAATCCTTATCGAGATTAAACGCGTTACCGAACTTCAATAACACGGGGTTTCGCGAAATTGTATTCCCGTATACCGGCATTATCGCCCGGCAAAAAATTTCATTGGGCGATACAACAATATGCGGCGGCAGCGGTCGTTGATACTTCCTGGCCGGCAGCGGCCCGAAATGCTTTTCATACTGCCGGACCATATATTCGCGTATAGTGCGGCTGATCCCATCCACAGACCCCCGGATCCGCCGCAGTATTTTCACCTCATAGGGGCTGGAGGTATGAGCGATAAGATAGTCAAGCGCGCGTTGTGTCCTCTCCACGGGGTCTTTGATCTCGAACAAGGCGGGTTGTTTGCCGGCGATATCCAGCGTGTATCTCAGGGAAAGATACGTCGCGTCAACCGGCGGAAGTTGCTGCAAAAAAACATCCCCGAAAACATTATCGACCAACGCCCGGAAATTGCCGGCATTCCCGGCGATAGTCGATCGCTTGCACAGGTTTTGAGTGCGTTGACAGCACATTTTCTTAAAGCCGGCATATGCATCGTTCAAGGCTTCCGGGTTGTTCAGGAGCGACACGACATAATCCAAGAGCGCTCCTTGGACTTGCTGCCGGATGCGCTCCAGCGCCCTGCGGAATATTTCGACGGTAAAAGCGGACGTAACGAACTTTCCGTCACTCACCAGTTCAGGGCTCGTGAACACGCCGCTGAACACTTCACAGACTGTATCGTCAAGAACTAAAACACCCGGCGCCAATTCGAATCCCAGCGGCATATCGACACCGGTGACACCGCGCAGCTTTTCTGTCCGCGTTCCGGGTTCCGGCTCGCCCGTCGATACGGCAAGAACATGTTGTGGCAGCGCTTCTTCCCGCGTTATGACCATTTCGGTACTTATACTCGCCGCGTATTGTTGGGGCAACAGGACCACTTTCCAACCGGGCCCCAGCGTGTCCACCAGCTCGTACATAGTGGTGAAACTTACAAAAATAATATTATCGCTTGAAGAGATGTCGCCAAAAAAACCTGTCCGGTCCATCTGCGCGTAATATCTGTTAGTGGTCGTATCAAAAAGCCCTATGACAACATGGTCGTCGCCCGCGACGGCATGCGGATCGCGCTGTATCTTCATAAGCGTCGGAACATATACATCCCAAAAATCCCTATAATAACCCCACAGATCGGCCATTATTGTGTGTTGGGAGCCTTTTTTCATCGCAATGAATTGTCTCTCGCCGGCGTTCGCCGTGTCCCTCTCGGCATCGTCCAACAGGCTTGCGTACAGGCCGATTTCTGCCACAGCGCGGTTTATATTTTTTTGGATCTCAAAATATTCCCTGGCCGGTATCTGCCCGTTTCCGTCCAGTTTTCTAAGCGCCTGTTGCGCGACCTCAAAGGCTTGAGGGTTTAAAGAGGGTATCTCCTTTTTCTTCGCGGCCTCACGTATATGCCTCCATATTTTTTTGGCCAGCAGGACCTTGCGCATTTTCCCTAAGCATTCGATCAGGCCTTTCACCGACTCATCATGGATCTTTATCGGCATGGTATAAAAAGACGTAATTGCGACTTCCGCAACGCGGGGAGAAAGCTTTTCATAAATCCCGTTGTCCGGAGCAACAGTTTGGACGTCCGGCGTTTCCGCCTGACCGGCTGCGGCCTCTTTGCCGGTGATCGCTCTTAATTTTTCAATATCTTCCCGGTATCCCGGATAAACTTCGTCGGCAGAAAAATCCAGCCGCGCCATAAGCCCGGCGCCCCAGAGGGGATATCTCTGATCGAGCTCCCGGCTCTGCCTCAGCAGCTCTTGGCTTTTGTCAATGATCTGTTGTTGGGTTCGGGTTAATATGTTGGTAAGCATCTTTTCCGATTCCGCGCGGGCTTCAGCCGGCAATCCTCGAGTCATTATTCCTTGAAATTCCTGTTCCATCGCCGGGGTAAGAAACGGGGCCTGCGAGGACAGCCCGACGGCTCCCTCGGCATCAACCGTCATCTTTGCCGTCAGATTGCTGAAAATAACGTAAACACCCAACAAGTTTTCCAGCGCTCCCGGCTTGTTTTGCAATAAATCTATTCTGAATTCCGGAGACGGTTTACCGAATCTTGCCGATACCATGGTCTCTGCATACCACACATTCGACCGTCCTTCGGGCGGTGTGGCACGATCACGTACGGTGTCGGCCATTAATTCCGCCGCTATTAAGGCAAACGGAGCTTGCTCCATATGTTCCGGCGATACCATGAAGTCACGATACCTATTCCAAAAATGTTGGACCATTATCCAGATTTCCGTTTCACGTATCGTATCCCCCTCAAGAATTTCATCGGCCAGGCTGTCCGAAAGACTGTATCCGGACCCTTTGACCATAGAGAGCGCGACCAATAAGGCGACGGCGCCCGTCACCCAGACGATAAGGGATTCATACGCCTCTTTGTCATCCGGCTTGTCGGCCGAAAGCGATTTCGCCTTGTGAAGAACCTCCCCGACAACTGTCTCGAGCCACGGCGCCATCCGGGCCATCGTGTGCGCACCCGGGGCATCCGGTACGGTCGCTGCCTCCATTAACGATACTCTCTGCGATAATCTTGTAAGTCCGTCTTTCAATTCTTCGTTGTCTTTCCGGCCGACAAGCCCGCGCATGACATATACATACCGGGCAACAGCGTTGCCGACAAGCGCGAGGGAGTTCTTTTTTTGCTTCATAGCGGCAAACACATCCGCTAATTTTTTCTTTGCATTATCGACGGTAAGTTCTTCGCCCAGGGTTTCTGCTATATGTTCGGCAGTCATGTCTTCGAGATCTTTTTGGAAGGCAGCCACTTGATCCGGATCATAGTGAACAAATTCGTTTTCGGTGGCCAGGAGCCCTTCAAGATAGTCCGATATTTCTTGCCGTTTGGTATCCGTATCCGTCCGGATAGCGTCGGCTATGACGGCCAGCCGTTGCTTCTTCTGTGTTTCTTTTATGCCGGAAAAAATGCTGCCGGCCTCTTTTTCGGAGATAAGCGGCACTTCGGAAAGTATGCGATCGACTGCCTCTTGATCTTTAAAACCCAACGGCCAGACGAGACTGATGGCTCCTTTTCCCAGAAAATACGGCACGCACTTTTTGATCTTTCTCAAATTCGGGCTATTCTGTCTGATCTCCTTGAAGAGTTGTCCCATTTTGTCTTCGAATGCCCTCTTCCCGCCGGCCGGAACGATAATAAGCTGGAATTCATCCATAAATGCCAGGCCGAACGGATCCTCGGTTTTGAAGATTATCCGGATCTGTTCCTGCTCGTTCTTCCCGGACTGCGTTGCTTTATCATAAGGCATAGCGTCGACGATTATTGCTTTTACCTCCCGCCCCATAAGTAGTTCCCATCTGGCAATACTATCTCTTACGATATGCTTAGAATCTATATCGACTAGCGGCTCGAGTCCTATATCCGCCGCTTGCCATTGCTCCGCTTCCTGAAGCGAAGACGGCCATATCCTTACAAGATATCTAGCCCGGCCGGCAAGTTCAGGAAATCCGTTCTCTTGTTCGATAGCGTTATCCTTTACAGCCGTTAAGAATTCTTCTTTTTTATCCTGCCATTGTTGCGGCATATCATCGCCAAGCCCTTTTGTGCCGGCCACCATAAAACCGATATCGTGAATAACCGCGCGGCTCGGGCCGAACGTAAAGATGAACGGTTCCGCCGAAGGCGGAACCCCGACGCCTCCACTTGCGTCGGGGGTAACTGCCAAAGGCGGAACCCCGACGC
>JAQURW010000162.1 GCA_028715425.1 Candidatus Omnitrophota bacterium | reverse complement strand
CCGCTGTATTCGCCGACCGTAATGCGCGCGCCTGTTTCGATTATCTCCGGCTCTCCGCGCCCAAGTTCTTCATAGTCGTACAATTCATAGTTTTTCTTATCCTTAAGATATCCGTCGGCATGGATCCCGCTTTCATGCGCAAAGGCGTTAGCGCCCACCCCGACCTGGTTGATCGGCACCGGGACCCCGAAGGCATAGGCCGCGTATTTACAGATCTTCCAGGCATGTTTTAAATTGATATTCGGATCAAGGCTATATTTGTTGCAGAAACCGCTGCCATATTTGAGCGCAAGGATAACGCTGACCATATCGGCATTGCCTGCCCGTTCCCCCATCCCGTTCAGGGTGGTGTTGATATACGCGTCGACGCCTTCATCGATAGCGGCCTTGGCGCCGGCTACGCTGCAGGCTACGACCATACCCAGGTCGTTATGGCAATGGAGTTCGACCGGCATCTTGGTCGAACGAGCCAGAGCCGCAATACGGTCATAGATCGTAAACGGATCATCGTAACCGAGCGTGTCGCAATAGCGGATACGATCCGCGCCTGCCGCCTTGGCCGCCAGCGCAAATTCGATCAAATAATCCATGTCGGTCCGCGACGCATCTTCAGAATTAACACCGATGGTCTTGATCCCCTGTTTCCGGGCTTCTTTAACGGCATCGGTCATCATGCGAACGACATCAGCACGATCGTATTTCCCTAAAAATTTCCCCTTGATCATCTGATCGGACGTCGATATGGAAAGATTCAGATGTTCCACGTCGGTCATCTCGCAGGCCTTAATGACATCTTCCCTGATGGCGCGTATCCAACCCTCGAGGATAATGGGCTTCAACACTTTTTTCCTGGCAAGTTCAAGGTTTGCATTAAGGTAATTCGTCTCATGATTCGTCGTCGGAAAACCGAACTCGCTCTGGTAAATCCCCATCTCGTTCAAAAACAAATTGATCATGGTTTTCTGGAGTTTTGCCAGACCAAGACGCGCGGTCTGGACCCCGTCTCTGTTGGTAACGTCGACAATCCTTATTATGTTCTTCTTATCTTCTGCCATGAATAACTCCTCTTTTTATAACTTGATCTGCTTGGCATCCTTTATATGTTTCGCCTTCCCGATCTTTTCCATAATTTCCTTGGGGATATTCTGGTCGACATTCAGGACCGTTATGGCTTCGCCGCCCCGTTTTACACGGCCAAACGTCATCCCGGCAATGTTGATACCCGCATCGCCCAAAAGCGTCCCGATGTGGCCTATGATCCCGGGGGCATCGTCATTGTGGATAACCAGCATGTTCCCTTTGGGAATGGCCTCTACGTAAAAATCATTGATCTTGACGATACGGGGCTCGGTCTTCGTAAAAAGCGTCCCCATAATAATGTTTTCGCCCTTGTCCGTTTCGACACTGACGTAGATAAGGGTAACGAAATCCTCCATCTTTTCCGTTTTGCGCTCGACGATCGTAATACCGCGTTCCTTGGCAATGACCATGGCATTGACAAAATTGACCTTCTCCTCGAGGGCATGCGACAGGAGCCCCTTGATCATAGAGAGCGTCACGGCGGTCAGGTCCTGGCAGGTCAGCTGTTCGCCGACATAGGTTATCTTGACCTTCTTTATGGCGCCCGCGGCCAATTGCGCGTGTATAAGGCCGATCTTCTCGGCGAGGTCGAGGTACGGCTTCATGACCTTGAGCACTTCGGCATCGACGGACGGGACATTGACGGCGTTTCGTATCCCGCGGTCAAGCAGGGCGTCGCGCACGCTGTTGGCGATGTCGATAGCGACGTTGATCTGTGCCTCTTCGGTCGATGCGCCGAGATGGGGTGTCGTGATGATCCTGTCCGATTTGGTAAGTTTCGAGTCCGGCGACAGGGGTTCCTTTTCATAGACGTCGAACGCGGCGCCGGCGACAAGCCCCGCCTGTATCGCGTCGCAGATGTCGTTCTCGTTGACGATGCCGCCGCGGGCGCAGTTGATGATACGGACCGACTTCTTCAAAAACTTTATCGTATCCTTGTTGATCAGGTTTCTCGTCTCGTCGGTCAGCGGCGTGTGGACCGTTATATAATCTGCATTCTTAAAAAGGGCCTGGAGATCGACGCTCTCGACGCCCAGCTCCTCCGCCCTCTCCTTGGAAAGGAACGGGTCGTACGCCATAACCTTCATCTTGAAACTGAGGGCGCGCTTGGCGACTTCGGTGCCGATACGGCCGAGACCGATGATGCCGAGGGTCTTCCCGTAAACCTCGACGCCGGTGAATTTCTTGCGGTCCCATTTGCCGTTTTTGAGCGATGCGTCCGCCTGAGGAATGTTCCTCGACAGCGACAGAAGAAGCGAGAAGGCATGCTCTGCGGTCGATATGGTATTGCCGGTCGGCGAGTTCATAACGATCACGCCGCTCTGCGATGCCACTTTGACATCGACATTGTCGAGGCCGATGCCCGCCCTGCCGATAACTTTAAGTTTCGGCGCGCTTTGTATGATATCCTTGGTCACCTTTGTTTCGCTGCGTACGACAATAGCATCATAGTCCTTAATGATCTTCTTGAGCTCTTCGGGAGGCAATTTGATCTTGACATCGACCTTGATCTCTTTTTCCGCTTCAAGAATTTCCACGCCCTGTTTTTCAAGAGGATCGCTCACCAGCACTCTTATCGCCATAACTAACCTCCGTTATTTCAGTTCTTTAAGGCAACCCTCGAGGACGTTCAAGGCATCCTCCAGGTCTTGTCTGTTTATGCCGCCCATATGCGCTATCCTGATGATCTTGCCTTTCAGCGTATCCTGCCCGCCGGCAAAGGTCACCCCTTTGGCCTTACAGGCCTTGACCAGGGCCGAACCATCCTTGCCTTCGGGGACATTGACCGCGGTTACCGCGTAAGACGGCGCTTTCGAATACATGGATAACCCCATCGCCTTGGTTCTGGCGCGGACATATTCGGCATCCTGCCGGTGACGTTTTATAAAGGTATCGACCCCTTCGGCCTCGATCATGGCAAGCGCCTGTTTAAGTCCTATTTCAAGGGTGATCGCGGGGGTAAAGGGCACATCGGAAGCGGCAAGCGATTTCTTGTACCTTTTAAAATCGAAATAAAACTTCGGGAGATCTGATTTCGCCATCAGGGCTTCAGCCTTCGGGCTAAAAGCGATGAATGCCAGGCCCGGCGGTATCATAAGGCCTTTTTGGGACCCGCCGACCGCGACATCGACCTTCCATTCATCCATTTTGAATTCATCCGCCAAAAGGCCGCTTATCGTATCGACGACCAGGATAGCGTCGGTCGCGCCGACAACGGCGCCGATCTTCTGGACATCATAGACGGTTGCCGTCGAGGTCTCACACAGGCTTATAAAAACGGCCTTGGCGGCTTTGTTCTGAGCCAGCGTCTTCTGGATAAGGGCCGGATCCGGAGCCGTCCCCCACGGGATATCTAGCGCCACAACCTTGACACCGTATGCGTTACATATGTTCGCAAACCGCTCGCCGAATTTCCCGCCGCGTACGACGATAACCGTATCGCCCTTTGATAACGTATTGACGATACCGGCTTCCATGGCGCCGGTGCCGCTCGAGGTAAAGGTCACGACATCAGAGTTCGTTTTAAACACCTTTTTGAGCACCTGGTTAGCGGCCGCAAATATCTCCGTGTACTGGGTCGTGCGGTGATGGATAATGGGTTTGGCCATTTTCTTCTGGATTATTTCAGGCACCGGCGTCGGGCCGGGTGTTAACAGATATTGTTTAGCCATGGCGTACCCCTTTCATTTCTTTTTGATAGAATCAACGACTTTATCGACGAGGCCGTAATCCCGCGCCTCCTCTGACGTCATAAAATGATCGCGGTCGGTATCTTTTTTGATTTTATCGAGCGGCTGCCCCGTATGGTTGGCAAGGATATGCTCGATGCGATCTTTGAGGCGGAGGATCTCCGTAGCCTGTATGTGGATATCGCTTGCCTGGCCTTCGACCCCGCCCCAGGGCTGATGGATCATGATACGCGCATGCGGCAGGGCATGACGTTTACCTTTGGCTCCTCCCGAAAGCAATAACGCCCCCATACTCGCGGCCTGGCCGACACAGTACGTCGCGACAGCAGGCTTTACAAATTGCATCGTATCATAGATAGCGAGGCCGCTCGTTACGCTACCGCCGGGCGTATTAATATACATATCGATATCCTTATCGGGATCTTCCATCTGCAAAAAAAGAAGCTGCGCGATAATAATGTTCGCGACATTATCATCGATAGGCGTTCCCACAAAAACAATCCGGTCTTTCAGAAGCCGTGAATAAATATCATAGGCACGTTCGGTCCTGCCGGTCGTTTCGATCACCATCGGAACTAATATACTCATGAGATATCCTCCATTTTAAAGCGGTTAGCGATCAGTAAGTACCGTCTAAACGCAAACCGCTCTTCAACCTGTCATTCCGTACGTATATCCGCATTAGCAAGGAGCCATTCGAGCGTCTTCTCTTCCCGTATCTGCTCCAAGAGCCCGTCTATAAGATCATTCGTTTCATAATACTGACGCACGGTCTTGGCATCCTGCTTGTACGTATCGGCGATCTTTTGTATCCGCTCATCGACGTCAGACTCTTTAAGCTTGATATTTTCTTTATCGGCAATGGTATCAAGGATAAAATAAATCCTGACCTTGTTCACGGCATCTTCTTTAAGTTTCGGCTCGAATTCTTTCTTTTTAGCCTCAACGCTGTCCTTAGGGATTCCCCGGGACATGAGGTCCTCCTCAAGGTGTTTCATGAGGATATCCAGCTGCCGGCGGGCCATGGAAGGCGGCACATGGATCGCATAGGCCTTTAGAAGTTTCTCAAGTATCTGGTTCTTCATGTCCGTGACCGCATCCGCATCCTTACGTTCCAAAAGCTTTGCCTTCAGGTTTCCGCGGAGCGTGGCGAGATCGTTAGCGCCGAGATCCTTGGCAAACTCATCATCGAGGGCGGGTATCTTCTTTTCCTTGATCTCTTTGACATTAACCTTAAAATCGGCCATGGTACCGGCAAATTTCTTATCGGGATAATCAGCCGGCAGCTCTTTCCGTATGGCCTTTTCCTCTCCTGCCTTCATACCGGCCAGGTCTTCGCCCATTCCCAGGAGGGAGGCATCCTTTGAGACTTCGATCATCATCTTCTCGTGTTTTTTGGTAATAGGTTTGCCGTCGATAAAGACCTCGACATCGCAAACCGCGAAATCGCCTTTTTGAAGCGCTCGAGCTTCGGTTATCGGCTGATACTGGGCATACATGCCCTGAAGCTGTTTAAGCGTCGCCTCGGCCTCGTCATCGGTAATTTCGCTCTTTTTTTTCTTTACCGCGATCCCCTTATAACTCTGCAAGTTGATTTCAGGCCGTACCTCAACGCGCGCCTTGAACGTCAGGTTTGCGCCTTTGGCCATGACAACATCGGAGATAGAGATAAGCTATCATTAGGCGGGCTGATAGCTCTCTTGTCAAAAGCAAAGATTCTCGTAACAAATGATTCAGCACCTTTACATATAGCAGGAGCATGGGATAATCATATAGTA
>JAQURW010000161.1 GCA_028715425.1 Candidatus Omnitrophota bacterium | reverse complement strand
TGCCAGGGGATATGCCTTTATCGGCGAATCGGTGGGCCTGGTCTTTTCAATTATAGCCTTTACGCTTTTTAAAAAGCCGTCGGATTTTTCTACGAGTTCGATCAGCATATCCCGTTTTGATTTCAGGACTTCCCGTTCGGCGCTGGAGTCGATGATCTCCCGGCGTATCACGTCGAGCGATTCCTCATGCGAGGTGCGTTTCTGCCGCAAATCAGAAACCGCGCCTTTTTCGGTGTTCAACCGGGTTTGAGCCTCGGCAGTCCGGCGGTCTATATCGCCTACCTTCGAATCGACTTCCGACTTCTCCCGTGATACGTTCTCCCGCTCTAATTTCAGCCGGACCAGCCGGTTTTTCCTGTTCTGCAGCTCCGCGCCCAGTTTTATCAGATCGTTTTTCATCCGGGTCTGTGCCGTCAGCGCCTCCAGCACCATGGCCTTCGCCGCCTTTACCTCGTGGGATGCCGCTTCCACTTCCTGACGCAGGGACTGGACCTTTGCTTCACTGGCAGTCAGCGTTGCCTCTTTTTCCGATTTCAACCGGCCGATATCATCAAGCCGTTTCTGAAAATCTTCAAGGTCTTTTTTCTTATTGTCATAGCGCAACTTCAGGTTTGCAGCCTCAAGGACAAGATTTTTTTGCAGCTCTTTAAGTTCGTCGATCCTCTCGCGGTCAAGCATGACGGTATGCGTATTTTTATCGATAGCGGCCAGTGTCTCTGACAATTCGCGCTGGTGGGCGTGCAATTCGCCGGTGATCCGGTCGATCACGGACTTGGCCCGGGCGACATCCTCGACAAGGGCGCTATGGTGCTCATCCCGCGCCTGGAGGCGGCGCTTATAATCGTCACATTCGATCTGGAGCGTCTTAAGCTCATTGGCGATGTTCCGGTACTGGAAGGAGGACAATTTAAGTTCCAGGTCTTTTAACGTCTCAAAATCAACCTTATATTTTTCCGCCTTTTTTGCCTGCCGTTCGATGGACTGGATCTGGCGGTTGACCTCCGTTATAATATCGCTTATCCTGACCAGATTCGCGTCCGTGTGTTCAAGTTTACGGAGAGCTTCTTTTTTCTTAAGTTTAAACTTTGTGATACCGCTTGCCTCTTCCAAAAGATAACGCCGGTCTTCGGGTTTCGAACTCACAATAAGTCCTATCCTGCCCTGTTCGATCATGGAATAGGCGCTCGTACCTATGCCGGTACCGGCAAGAAGGTCGTTGATATCCTTGAGGCGCACCGGCATCTTGTTCAAGAGATATTCGCTTTCACCCGAACGGAAAAGACGGCGGGTGATCACTACCTCCTCGAAGTCGATCGGAAGTATCTTGTCCTTATTATCAAGGACGAGAGACACCTCGGCCATATTGATAGGCTCCTTATTGGCAGTGCCGTTGAAAATAACGTCTTCCATGCGGGCGCCTCGGAGTTCTTTCGGCGACTGCTCGCCGAGGACCCACTTTATGGCATCCGAGATATTGCTCTTCCCGCACCCGTTCGGCCCGACTACCGCCGTAGCACCGGGTTCGAATTTTATCCTTGTCTTGTCCGCGAATGATTTGAAACCAAAGAGCTCAAGCCTTTTAAAATACATGATCCCTCCGTCATTTCCCCTTCGTTAAAATACGTGTCAATACCTGTATATCTTCTTCGGTGTACTCACGATATCCGTTAATGGGATTGCGCCTCGGCTTCGGGAATATCTTTTTGGACTCGTAGTTCTTTATCGTTCCCTTATAAATGCCGAGCATGGCAGACACCTCCTGTATATTAAACCGTTTACCGATAGGAGGCACCCATGCCCCCGCCAGGACAGGGGAACTCGGTTGTGGCAAAGTTACACTTTGTATAGGTTTAGGCATCTTTAATAATCTTTAAATATTATTATTTAATTATAATAAAGTATATACAACTTTGTTGCCTTTGTCAAGCTTTTGGAGTAATTATTTTTTACGGTGTGGTGTTCGGAAGATCTACTTCTTTAAGATTTCCCTGAAGCGTTTCGTAAGGGCCGGCACGATCTCGAAGATATCACCGACGATGCCGTACGTTGCGACCTTGAAAATAGGCGCATCGGGGTCTTTATTGATCGCCAAGATCGTCTTGGACGACTGCATGCCTATTAAATGCTGTATCTGGCCGCTGATGCCGCAGGCTATATAAAGTTTCGGGCAGACGGTCTTCCCTGTCTGGCCGACCTGGTGCGAATAGGGTATCCACCCCGCGTCAACTGCGGCCCGCGAAGAACCTACGGCGCCGTTCAGGACTTTGGCAAGTTCCCGTATCATATCGAAATATTCCGGCCCGCCTAACCCGCGACCGCCTGAAACGATGATATCGGCTTCAGAAAGGTTAACGGTCTCTTCGATCTCTTCGACGACATCGAGAAGTTTGGTGCGCGACGAATAGACCGTATCGTCGTAGGTCTTGAGAATGAGCTTCCCTGCCCTCGATGAGTTCGGAACAGCCTCTTTCATGACCTTATGGCGCACGGTTGACATCTGCGGACGGTGGTTGGGACTTATGATCGTCGCCATGATATTGCCGCCGAACGCCGGGCGCGTCTGCAAGAGGAGCCTTTTTTCCGTGTCGATATCAAGGCCGGTGCAGTCGGCCGTTAAGCCGGCGTTTATCTTGACCGCAATGCGCGAGACAAGGCTGCGGCCGATCACGCTGGCGCCGCAGAGAAAGATCTCGGGTTTATATTCGTGGATGAGCTTGACGATAACGTTGGTATACGGGTCATCCTGGTAATGTTTAAGTTTCGGATCATCGACCAGATAGACGATATCTGCGCCGCGGGCGTAAAGATCCTTCACCTTCGGCTGGAATCCTTCGCCGAGGAGCACCGCGCATAATTTAACACCGAGTTTATCGGCAAGTTTCCTTCCTTCGCCGAGGAGTTCGTGCGCAATCGACTGAATCACGCCCTTTTTCTGCTCACAAAATACCCATACATCCTTATATTCGTTGATATCGACGAACCTGACCTGGCTTGAAATATCAACGATATCGATGGCTTTGAATTTACAGATCTCCTTGCAGGCGCCGCAAAGATTGCACTTTTCGAGATCGATGACCGCCTTTTTCTCTTTCATCGCGATAGCGGAAAAAGGACAGACCGTAACGCACAGGCGGCATCCGACGCACTTTTCTTTCGAGACCTGTATGCGTTCTTTATTCTTGCTCACGAAAAACCCCTTTAGCCGATTATAACGTTCTTCAAAAGATCCGCGGCCTTCGCCACGACCTCGTGCGTATCCCCTTTTAATATCTCGCCGCCCTTACGCGGAGGCGGGGTGAATATCTTGATAACTCTCGTCGGAGAACCGTTCAGGCCGATATCGTTCACGTTACATTCGATATCATCGGCGTTCCATTTGAGAACCTGCGCGTTTTTGGCCCGCATCTTTCCTTTTAAGGACGGCATGCGAGGCTCATTGATCTCCTTTACGACCGTAATAACGAGCGGCAATTTAGACTCGATGATCTCGTATCCTTCCTCGGTCAACCGTTCGACCTTGGCGTGTCCGGCTGAGATCTCCTCAATTTTCCGCACATAGGTCACCTGAGGGATATCCAGATGAGCGGATATGCCCGGCCCTACCTGGGCAGTATCGCCGTCAGACGCCTGTTTGCCGCATATGATGATATCGTAATCTTTTATCTTGCGTATCGTCTGGGACAAGGTGTAACTCGTCGCCCAGGTATCGCTGCCGGCGAATTTCCTGTCGCTGACCAGGATAGCCTCGTCGCATCCCAGCGATATTGCCTCACGAAGCGCATCTTCCGCCTGAGGCGGCCCCATGGTCACGACCGTCACCTTCCCGCCCGTCTTATCCTTGATCCGAACTCCTTCTTCGATAGCATAAGTATCGAACGGGTTTATAACGCTCTCAACGCCCTCGCGGATAAGCGTATTGGTCTCAGGGTTAATGCGGACCTGAGTGGTGTTGGGGACTTGTTTGATACAGACGATGATGTTCATTATTTATTTTTCGCCAGTTCCTTGATAAGGTTCATCGCAATGACAGACCTTTGGATCTGGTTCGTCCCTTCATATATCTGTGTTATCTTGGCGTCACGCATCAGTTTTTCAACGGGATATTCCCTCATATACCCGTAACCGCCGAATATTTGCACCGCATCCGTGGTCACCTTCATCGCCGTATCAGACGCCAGAAGCTTGCACATAGCCGAAACCTTCGCGATATCCTTTGAACCTGCATCGATCATCCGGGCTGCCGAATAGACAAGCGCCCGGGCGGATTCTACCTGTGTTGCCATATCGGCCAGCATGAATTGGATGCCCTGGAAACTCGAGATAGCCTGACCGAATTGTTTCCTCTGGTGGGCATAGGCCGTCGCCTCATCGAGCGCCCGCTGGGCGATGCCTACCGCTTGTGCCGCAACCCCGGGACGGGACGAGTCAAAGGTCTTCATCGCAACTATAAAACCCATGCCTTCCCTGGACAGTATATTATCCTTGTGAACCCTGCAATCCGTAAAAATCACTTCCCTCGTCGCCGACGCGCGGATGCCCAGTTTTTTCTCCTTTTTGCCGAATTCGAGCCCTTTGGTGCCCTTTTCAACAATAAAAGCGGTGGCGCCGCGCGCGCCCTTGGTCTTATCCGTGATCGCCACCACAGAATAGATATCGGCTTCTCCGCCGTTCGTGATCCATTGTTTGGTGCCGTTCAATATATAATAATCGCCGTCCTTTTTGGCCGTTGTCTTGATGCTTCCCGCATCAGAGCCGGCCTCTGCCTCGGTCAGGGCGAATGCCGCCAGTTTTTTCCCGCTCGCAATGACCGGCAGGTATTTCTTCTTCTGCTCATCGTTCCCGAAAAGTAAGATCGGGAAGGTCCCGAGCCCCGTTGCCGCGAACGCAAGCGCGATGCCGCCGCACCCCCATGAAAGCTCTTCGGTAGCTATGGCCATCCCCATGATACCGGCCCCCATACCTCCGTACTGTTCCGGTATATAGACACCGCAGACATCAGAATCAGCCAGTATTTTCACTATAGGCCACGGAAATTCCTCTTTTTCATCGTATTCGGCCGCAACCGGTTTGATCTTTTCCAGGGCAATCTTGTGGCACAGCTCCTTGATCATCTTCTGTTCTTCGGTCAATAGGTAATCTACCATGGTTTCTCCTCTGTTACGCTGTTAAGCCCCTTATATATATAGGTATAAATCGACAGGGTTTTCACGATTTGAATTTACGTAGTACTAACGTGGCGTTATGCCCACCAAACCCCAGGGAATTAGAAATAACAACATTAAGCTCACGGCCTTTGGGTTTATTGGGCGTATAATCAAGATCACATTCAGGATCCGGTACTTCATAGTTAATAGTCGGCGGGATCATACTATGTTTGATGGCGAGGGCACATGCGACGAGCTCAATACCGCCTGCGGCGCCGAGTAAGTGCGCAGTCACCGACTTCGTCGAACTTATTGAAAGGCGTCTGGCATGGTCGCCGAACACTTTTTTAATTGCCAGTGTTTCTATCTTATCGTTATAGTACGTCGATGTACCATGGGCATTTATATAATCAACC
>JAQURW010000160.1 GCA_028715425.1 Candidatus Omnitrophota bacterium | reverse complement strand
CGAAATGGCTCCCTGGGTTGGACTCGAACCAACAGCCTACTGGTTAACAGCCAGCCGCTACTACCGATTGAGCTACCAGGGAATGAAAATAAGCGTTATAGTGATAAAAAGTTTAACATACGGACAAAGACTTTGCAACAGAAATATACCCCGTCGGCTGCAGCCTGTGACATTTCTATTACATTCGCGTTACACTTCTGTTACCATCTTTTCCGCGGCACCAGGCATACTTGGAAATGAGAAAGGAGGTATCTTAATGATCCATCGGTAAAAGAGCTTGGTAGTAAGCAGGTGCCCGATGCTCCGCATATTAAGAACTCATTCTCCATTATTCGGCCTCGTAAAGGTGTCGCTCGGAATATTCCTCCTTGTTTACAGCGCAGACGTCCTTTCTTTGGCGCCAGTCTCGAAATTCATCTCCTGGAATATGACCGATAAGACCGAATTTATCACCTACTACGTCACCCTGTTCAGCGTCCTGTACTTAAGCAGCCTGAAGATCACCGACACAAAAGAGTACCGGCGGGCTAAAGAGGTCCTGGTCCGCCTCAACAACACCCTCGTCAAGAACGGCATAACTCTCACCATAAAAAATGTCGAATATATAAAATCACAGCCCGGCGTCATCTATTGCACCTTCAAGATCGGCGAAACGATACGGGTGGTCCGCGTCTTCGATACGGCGATGAGGTCCTGCGTCTACCCCGCCAAGATACTGTACGAGACATCGTTCAAGAGTATCGGCAAGGTCGTCCAGGTCATCACCAACAATTCGTACGACATCATCGGCATCGGAGAGGAAAAGGTCATAAAGACCCCGTACACTTCCTTCGACCGGTACACCGGTATCCTCTCTTCGGTCGTCATGCGGTTTTTATCGTACTCGTTTATGGCATACAACGTGTATATGCTTTTAGCGCACACCCATTTTTTCGCGCCGCTGCCGCTCATCGCAAGCGTCACGTCCTTCCTCCTCATAGGATTCATGTACGATAAATCCAGGGATATAAAGACCCTTGCGCGCGCGTTCTTCCCCGGCACTTATACCGCTCTCCTTTCCGGTATTTGCGAGCCTGCGATAGATGCTTTAAAAAAAATATCCGGGGAGACCTCCTATACCGGACGGCAAAAGATCGTCGCCATCGAGACCGACTGGCTGTCGCTTATATACACGAACGCGCAGATAGCGGGGCTCCTGGCAGCGCTGCGGGAAAAGTACAACGGACGCATAAAAATAATATTTAACAGCTCCCCGGTTCTCTTTTCGGACATCATGCGCGAAGTCCAGGAGAGCGGCCTGTCGCCGGCGGATACCGTGCTCATCGGCAGCGCGCGGAACGAAACGATCCTCGGTTCCCGGTGGCTTAAGGGCAAGGGCTCCGTCTGCATCACGATCGATACCGCAGGCATGGAAAAAGCGCGGAAGGCCCTTAATGCCCACCAGCATCTGTATGTCGATGTCATAGAGATCCTGGAAAACGCGTTACGCATAGCCGAAAAGGGAGACGTATCGGAAAGCCGCTACCTGCGGATCATCTACGAACCGGCCATAGACCCGCTTTATGCGGTCTTCAGCCTCTACCCCCGCATCCTGGATAAAAACATGATGCCGCT
The DNA here is from genome assembly GCA_028715425.1 of Candidatus Omnitrophota bacterium. Classification (GTDB taxonomy): domain Bacteria; phylum Omnitrophota; class Gorgyraeia; order JABMRN01; family JABMRN01; genus JAQURW01. The sequence goes on along the minus strand of JAQURW010000160.1, from coordinate 3,988 downwards.
TATCTACAAAAAACAACTCGAGATCATTTCGTCCGCATAGAGGCCTTGCCTCGGATTTTCATTTGGGGTAGAATGTGTTCATGCCTTATATCGTACGAAGCCCGGATACTATCCACAAGCTTAAGATCCTCGCGCAGGACTCGCAGTACGACCTTGCCTGCTCCTGCGCAACGCGCGATGACGAGCACCGCAAACGCTCGAAAAAGGATACCTGGGTCTACCCGGTAGCGCTGGGCGGTGGACGCTCGACGTATCTCTTTAAAACGCTCCTGTCCAACCACTGCGTCAACAACTGTAGGTACTGCCCGTTACGCGCAACGACCGACGCACGGCGCTGCGCCTTAAGCCCCGAAGAGCTTGCCAAAACTTTTTTGTCCTATTACCGCGCCCGCAGGGTAAGCGGCCTTTTTTTAACGAGCGGCGTGACCGGCAACGCCGACACAACCATGGAACAGATAAACCGCACCGCCCTTTTACTGCGGCGGCAGCAGTTTCGCGGGTATATCCATTTAAAGATCCTGCCCGGGGCATCGGATGCCGCGATCCGGCAAACCCTCTCTTTGGCAAGCGCGGTATCGCTCAATATCGAGACCGCCGGCGAACAGAACTTCCGGCAGCTCAGCACCACGAAAGACTATGTCCGGGATATCATGCGGCCGATCGAGATGATCAGCCGCCTTATCAAAAACAGCGCCCCGGCGCGCCGTATCAAACAGACCACGCAGTTCGTCGTCGGCGCCGCTACGGAGACCGACGGAGAGATCATCGCTTCATGCTGGAACCTATACAAACAGCTCGGGTTGAGCAGGGTCTATTTCAGCGCCTACCAGCGCGGGGCCGGCTCGCCGGACCTGGCAGGCGAACGATCGCCGCTGTCTAACCGCGACCTTCTGATGCGCGAGCACCGGCTCTACCAGGCCGACTGGCTGATCAGAAAATATGGCTTTACTCTCGATGAAATTGCGCTTGAGCCGGGCGGCAATCTTTCGCTTCTCGTTGACCCGAAAGAGCGCTGGGCCGATCTGCACCCCGGATATTTTCCCGTTAATATCAATAAAGACGACGCAGGCAGGCTTCTCCGCGTCCCGGGCCTCGGCGGGATAACGGTCGAGCGTATACTGGCCCTGCGCCGCGCCGGCACAACGATCCGCTCTCTCGCGCAGGCAGGGAAAGAGACCAAGGTATTAAAAAAGGCCTACCGGTACATTACCTTTTGAGGCATTATCGCAACAATATTATTCCCTATTTGCCCTTCCTAGTGTACAATATATCGCAAACGGAGGTACGTATGAGAAAATCAACTCAAAAAAGATCGAACAGATTCCTGATCGGTACGGCAGCACTGGCTATCGCGGCAGCGGTTGCGTTCCCCGCATGCGCAGACGATGCGGATCAGATCAACGCAAACGTCGATGCATCGCTCAAAAAATTTGAACAGATAACGGGTTCAAAGGATCTCCTTAAAAAGGCCTCGGGGTTACTGGTATTCCCGAACGTCTTCAAGGGCGGGATCGGCATCGGCGGCGAATACGGCGAAGGCGCCCTCCGCATCAAGGGCAAAACCGTCGACTACTATAACACGGCCGCCGCATCGATCGGATTCCAGCTGGGCGGACAAAAGAAGACCATCATCCTGGCCTTCATGCAGAAGGACGCGCTCGATAAGTTCCGCGCGAGCGAGGGATGGAAAGTAGGCGTCGACGCCTCAGTCGCGGTGATAGCGGTCGGGGCCGGCGGGTCGATAGATACCGCAAAGATCAACGAGCCCATCGTCGCGTTCATCCTGGACCAGAAAGGCCTTATGTACAACCTGACCCTTGAAGGTTCGAAGATCACCAAGATAAAAAAGTAACGTAAAAGGAGCGCCATGAAAAAAGCCCAAAAAGGAAAAAGCGCCGCAGCGAACGAAGAAGTTACGGCGTATGCGGACACCCTGTCCGGGATACAGGCACAGATCGCTTCCCTCGAAAAAAAGATCGACACCTTGATCGCCAGGGTCCCGGAAAGGTCCTTTGACCGGCCCGGACAGGCACAGCATTTCGGCCAGCAGCCCCGCTACAACGAGATGAAGCCGAACACTAATTTCAGGGACCGGCCGCTCTATAAGGCGGTTTGCGCCGACTGCAACAAGGACTGCGAAGTCCCGTTCAAACCGACCGGAGAACGTCCGGTATACTGCAAGGAATGTTTTGCAAAACGCAAATCAGGCATGTCATTCAAGGAAAATATCAACAAAAATACCGGCCATCAGCCTGCGGCAAAACCTTTTTACCAGGATATCGTTGCCGCTAAAAACCAGTCGGGCGAGCACAGAAAATCCGGCGACAGAAAAAAATCGCCTTCCAAAAGAAAGAAAAAATAACCCCGCGTCTCTATAACAAAGCGGGCCGAGAGGAGAAAACCGTGAAGAAAATGATCGTAATGCTTTTAATGTGCCTGGCAGTCGTATCGTGGGGCACCGTAAGCTATTGCCAGTATGACGACCAGTCAGACTCAAATAGCGGAACGAGCGATACGGATAACAGTATCGAACAATCGGAAGATACGATGGGTCAGCAGCTCGATTCTGAAATGGGCAGCGAACAGTCCGGCATGCAGGATGAGATGAATCAGGCGCAGGAATCCTCGGATTCGCATTCGACGGCCGAAACCCAGGTCGACGAGATCAACGATTCAAAATAAAGAACCCCTGCTACGCCTTTCTTGCTATATAGAGGCGGTTCAGGCCCAGGCCGAAGGGCAGTTCGTTTTCTATTCTAAATCCGGCGTCTGACAGTTCCGCGCGGACATGACGCAGCGTCATCCCTTTCTTATCACAAATCATTATAAATTCAATCCCCGGGCGCCCATGGCCATACCCGGCAACGTTCTTGCGTTATCCTGTATTTAAGGTACAATAGGGTTCGGGCATATGGCACATTATTCCTTAATAAAGGGGGGCACATGACTACCGCGAACGCCGTTGACACAAGCCGCGTCGATGAGATCATGGAAAATGCAGCGCAGGCTGCAGCTGTCTTTACACAGTACGACCAGGCTGCGACTGACCGCGTCGTAAGGGCCGTATATGAAGCTGCCTTTGCCAACCGTGTCAAACTGGCCAAGATGGCGTACGAGGAGACCAAGCTCGGCAACTGGAAGGACAAGGTCATCAAAAACGTCGTGGCCACACAGTTTATATACGAGGATATGCGGCACTTAAAGACGGTAGGGATCATTGCTGAGGACGATGAACGGGGGATCACCGAAATAGCCCAGCCCATCGGCCCCATATTTGCCCTTATTCCGACGACGAACCCGACGTCGACCGTCATGTTCAAGATACTTATCGCGCTCAAAACGCGTAATCCCATAATCATCGGGCCGCACCCGCGGGCGATGAAATGCTCTTCGGAAACGGCGCGTATATGCTACGAGGCGGCCATGTCCGCGGACGCGCCCGAAAACTGCGTCCAATGGATCATCGGCGCCTCCATGGACGAGACCCATGCGCTGATGAGCCATAAAAAACTTTCCCTGGTCCTGGCGACCGGCGGATCGTCGCTGGTCGGCGCCGCTTACAGTTCAGGGACACCTGCCCTGGGCGTGGGGCCGGGCAACGTGCCGGTCTTCATCGAGCGGACAGCCGATCCCGCATTCGCCGTCGATCAGATCATGGCTTCAAAGACCTTCGATAACGGGACGATCTGCGCCAGCGAGCAGGCGGTCGTGGTCGAACGGCCTCTGGCGGCTAAGGTCCTGGAACTCTTCAGGAACCATAAGGCATATGTCCTGTCCGAGGCCGAGGTGAAACAACTCGAGAACGTGGCATACGACCGCAACCGGGGGCTTATGAACGCGGCGGTTGTCGGGCAGACAGCGCCGGTCATCGCCAAGCTGGCAGGCATCCAATGCCCGCCGGACACGGTACTTTTTATCGCGCCTCAGAAGGGCGTGGGCAAGGACTATCCCCTGTCGTCGGAGATCCTGGCGCCGAAATTGGCCTTTT
>JAQURW010000159.1 GCA_028715425.1 Candidatus Omnitrophota bacterium | reverse complement strand
ATGCCCGGCGACAACGTAGCGGTCGAGGTCGAACTGATAACACCGATAGCGATGGAGAAGGAACTCAGGTTTGCTATACGCGAAGGCGGCCATACGGTCGGCGCCGGCGTTATAAGCGAAGTCATCGTATAAATAAAAGCCCGCACATAGTGCGGGCTTCACTATATTATAGGTATAGCAGAGGGCGGTATGCAGGAAATTATCATATTAGAATGTCCGGAATGTAAGCGGCGGAACTATACGTCGACCAAAAACAAGAAGAAACATACGGGTCGGCTTGAACTTTCAAAGTATTGCAGGTTTTGCAAGAAGCATACGCTGCATAAGGAGACGAAGTAGTTTTTTTTCACAGGAGCGTCGGTTAATTGGCAAACCAACGGTCTCCAAAACCGTGATTGCAGGTTCGAGCCCTGCCGCTCCTGCCACTATCACTGGCCGGTAGCGCCGGGGGTAGCGGTGGGAGACAAGAACGGCGACAAGGAAGTAACCATGGCTAAGATTAAGGTGTTCTTGGATGAAGTGAAGACCGAGCTTAAAAAGGTATCGTGGTCGTCACGGGAAGACCTGATAGCGTCGACTATCGTGGTGCTGGCGTCGGTTGCGTTTTTGGCGATTTTTATCGGGATCGTTGATTTTGTCGTTTCACGTGCGGTAAATATAATTATTCGGTAGCCTGGCCGGTAAGGATATAATGGCTAAAAAGTGGTACGTTATTCATACCCAGACGGGTTTTGAAGAAAAAGTAAAGAGGAATCTGGAGAGGCAGCTGGAGGAGCATCCTGAACACAAGGAGTTCATCGCCCAGGTACTGGTGCCTACCGAACAGATCGCCGAGGTTAAAAGCGGCAAGAAACGTATAAGCCAGAGGAAGTTTTTCCCCGGATATATCCTGGTTGAAATGGATCTCAACGATAAGACGTGGTATTTTATAAAGAATACGTCGGGTATAACCGGTTTTGTCGGTTCGAAATCGGTCCCGCTTCCGCTCCAGGAGAACGAGATCAAGAATATCCTGACGCAGTCGGAATCCTCAAAGGAAAAACCGATACCGAAGGTCATTTTCGAGAAGGGCGAGGCCATACGGGTCAAGGAAGGCCCGTTCACGAATTTTAACGGTACCGTTGAAGAAACGAATCTTGAAAAAGGCAAAGTAAAAGTTACCATCTCGATATTCGGCAGGTCGACGCCGGTCGAGCTGGAGACGTGGCAGATCGAGAAAGTGTAAGGTATACATCATGGCAAAAAAAGTCAAAGCGATGATAAAGCTGTATTGCCCGGCAGGACAGGCGAATCCTGCTCCACCGGTCGGGCCGGCGCTCGGCCAGCACGGTGTTAATATCATGATGTTCTGCAAATCGTTCAATGATAAGACCAAAGAGCAGGCAGGGCTGACGTTGCCGGTGGTTATTACGGTATTTGAAGACAAGACGTTTACCTTTATTATTAAAAGCCCCCCGTCAAGCGTTCTCCTGAAGAGGGCCGCCGGTATAGCAAAGGCGAGCGGCGAGCCGAACAAGAATAAGGTCGGCAAGGTAACGAAGGACCAAGTCAAGGAGATCGCGAAACAAAAGATGCAGGATCTGAATGCCGAGAATATTGAAGCAGCAATGAAGATGATCGAAGGAACGGCCCGCAGTATGGGGCTTGACGTTGTTTGACCGTAAAAGGTCCGAAAAGACAGGTGATGCGATATGGTAACCATAGCGAAAAAACAAAAAGAAATACAGGCAATGGTCGATAAAACGAAGCGCTACGATCTGAAAGATGCGGTAAGCATTTTAAAAAAGGCGCCAAAGGCAAAATTTGACGAGAGCATGAACGTTGATATCGATTTGAATATCGACGCCAAGGCCGTAACGCAGCCTATCCGCGGCACCGTATCGCTGCCGCACGGGACGGGAAAAAAAGTGCGTGTATGTTGCATATGCAAGGGTGAGGACGAGAAAAAGGCGCAGGAATCCGGCGCGGATTTCGTCGGGTCGAGTGATCTTGTGGCCAAGATAGCCGGCGGATGGTGCGACTTTGACGTTGCTATCGCGACGCCGGACATGATGAAAGACCTTTCCAAACTCGGTAAGGTGCTCGGGCCCAAGGGGCTCATGCCGAACCCGAAATCAGGCACCGTTACGACCGACGTCGCCAAGACGATCAAAGAGATCAAGGCAGGGAAGATCGAATATAAAATGGATAAACAGGCGGGTATACACGTATCGGTCGGTAAAATTTCGTTTGATGAGAATAAACTCTATGAAAACGCGAGGGATTTTATTACGGCTGTTATCAGCGCCAATCCATCCGTTGCCAAGCCGGGTGCGATAGCCTCTATCGCGGTTTCCAAGACGATGGGGCCCGGGATGAAACTTGAACTGGGTGAATTTAAGAGGTAAAGGGGCAGACTATGTCAGAACTTACGAAATACGCGCGGCGCTCCAAAGAACTGATGGAGCAGGAACTCGAGACAAAGATCAAAGGGCAGCCCAATTTTATCATTGCCCATTACCCAAAGGTGCCAACGAACGACCTTAACACGTTCCGGCGCGAGGCGCGGAAGACCGGCTCAGAATTCTTTGTCGTGAAGAACAGGCTTGCCCGCAGGGTTTTCAAAAAACTTAAACTTGACGATTTTACGCCGGAGATCACCAGCGACTGCGGTATTACGTTCCTCGGCAAGGACGTCGTCCTGTCGTCAAAGACCGTTCTGGGCTTTTCGAAGCGGTGCGAACCGTTTCAGGTAAAGACCGGTTGCATCGAAGGCCGGAAACTGGACCTCAACAGACTGAAAGAGCTTGCGGCACTGCCGCCGCGCGAGGTCCTCATAGCCAGGCTGATGGCGACGTTCCAGTCGCCGACGTACGGGCTGGTAAATGTTTTTAGCGGCGTTATCCGTAAATTCGTATACGCAGTGAACGCTATTAAGGATAAAAAGGGTCAAGCACAATAAGTAATAGGAAGATAGGAGGAAAAAATGGCGGAAGAAAAACAGGAAGTAAAATTGACGGGCAGTATGCAGACGGTTATCGAGACCGTTGAAAAGATGACGGTCATGGAATTGGCGGACCTGGTAAAGGCACTCGAGCAGAAATTCGGTGTTACGGCAGCTGCTCCTGTGGCGATGATGGCAGGCGGAGCGGCAGGTGCGGCAGCGGGTGCGGCTCCAGCGGCTGAAGAGGCTAAGGACTCTTTCACGATCGTTCTTGTCAGCGCCGGCGCCAATAAGATCAACGTTATCAAAGAGATTCGGGCCATAACAACGCTGGGCCTTAAAGAAGCCAAGGATCTCGTTGAGGCAGCGCCGAAAACGGTTAAAGAAGGCGCTACCAAAGACGAAGCGAACAAGATCAAGGTGCTGCTCGAAAAGGCCGGCGCAAAGGTCGAATTGAAATAACGTTGAGACAGACGCCTCATAAGGGGAACCTTAATGACAAAAAGAAAGAATTACGCGAAGATTAAAGAATGCTATGATTTTCCGCGCCTCGTTGAGATGCAGATCAACTCGTACGATGCCTTTTTGCAACAGGATGTTCCTAAGTCTAAGCGTAAACTGGACGGCCTCGAAGGACTTTTCCGCGAGGTGTTCCCGATAGAGAACAATGACGCAAAGTATAAGCTTGAATATGTCAACTACAGCGTAGGCAAGGCAAAATATGACGTATTCGAGTGCCAGAAGAGGGACATAAGCTATGCGGGATCGCTGCGCGTGAAGATGAGGCTTAAAACTCCGCAGGATGTGAAGGAGCAGGAGGTTTACCTCGGCGACATACCGTTCATGACCGATACGGGAACCTTTATTATAAACGGCGACGAACGAGTTGTCGTAAGCCAGCTCCACCGTTCACCCGGTATTTCGTTCGAAGAAACGATCCATCCGAGCGGGAAAAAGCTTTTTTCCGCGAGGATCATACCAAACCGTGGCGCATGGATAGAGTTCATATACGACATCAATGATTGCATCCATGTCATGGTCGACCGGAAGAGGAAATTTGTCGCCACTCAATTTTTACGGGTATTCGGTTATTCCAAGGATGAGGATATTATGCGCGCATTCAGCGGGGTCGAAAAGGTCGAGTTTGCCCAAAGCGCGAAACTTGAGGAATATATCGGCAGTTTTCTTGCCCAGGACCTGATCGATAAAGAATCTAATTCTATCCTTGCGCAGACTAACGATAAGATCACCAAGGACCTTGCTCGCCGCATCTGGGATAGCGGGATCCGCCAGATGAGCATACTTAAGAAACTCACCACCGAAATATCAAATACGCTCGAGCGCGACCATACCAAATCAAAAGAAGAGGCTATGCTCGATATCTACCGGAAACTCCGGCCGAGCGATCCGCCGACCCTGGAAAGTGCGGCGCTTCTTCTGGAACGCATGTTCTTTGACGCAAAACGCTACGATCTCGGGCTCGTCGGCAGGCATATGATAAACCGCAAGCTCGACATGGATATCCCGATCGAAAACCGTGTATTGGACAAGGAAACCCTTATACGCATTATCCAGGCATTGATAGAACTGAAAAGCGGCGCACGGGCAATAGACGACATCGATCATCTCGGCAACAGGCGGGTCCGCTCGGTAGGGGAACTTCTCGCCAACCAGATACGTATTGGTCTGGTAAGGGTCGAGCGTACTATCCGCGAGCGTATGAACATATACGACCTCGACAATGTCATGCCGCATAACCTTATTAACGCCAAGTTGGTTTCTTCCATAATTAAAGATTTTTTCGGCAGAAGCCAGCTGTCGCAGTTCATGGACCAGACCAATCCGCTTGCAGAACTTACGCATAAGAGGCGTCTCTCTGCCCTCGGCCCCGGCGGTCTGAACAGGGAACGGGCCGGTTTCGAGGTCCGCGACGTGCACTATTCGCATTACGGCCGCGTGTGTCCGATCGAGACGCCTGAAGGGCCGAATATCGGGCTTATTGCGTCCTTGAGTACGTACGCCCGTGTTAACGATTTTGGTTTTATAGAGACACCGTACCGCAAGGTCGAGAACGGCAAGGTTACCAATAAGATCGAATATCTTTCTGCGGACGTTGAGGATAAATATATTATCGCGCAGGCAAACGCGAAGATCGACGAAGCGGGCCATTATACCGAGGACAGGGTGTTTTGCCGGTACAAGAACGATTTTTTGCGTGTCGAGCGAAAGGATGTCCAATATATGGATGTCTCGCCCCGTCAGCTTGTGAGTATTGCGGCGAGCCTCATACCGTTCCTCGAACATGATGACGCCAACCGCGCCCTCATGGGATCGAACATGCAACGCCAGGCCGTACCGCTTCTTGAGACCGAGGCGCCGCTGGTCGGGACCGGAATGGAATATCGCGCGGCAAAGGATTCGGGGACTGTTATCGTTGCCAAGGCAGGCGGTAAGGTATCCTACGTGGACGGCAAGGAGATTGTTATCGGTACCCGTACGTACAAACTCAGAAAATTCGACCGGTCGAACGCCAATACGACGATCAATCAGCGGCCGCTCGTTGCCCTGGGCGAGGAAGTCAGCGAAGGACAGATTATCGCCGACGGAGCGGCTACCCAGGGCGGGGAACTTGCCCTCGGGCGGAATTTTTTGGTCGCCTTTATGCCGTGGCGCGGATATAACTTTGAAGACGCCATCGTCATAAGTGAACGGCTGTTGAAAAACGATGTTTTTACGTCAATTCATAT
>JAQURW010000158.1 GCA_028715425.1 Candidatus Omnitrophota bacterium | reverse complement strand
TTGTGGCCGGCGGAACGGGTATCCCGGTCATCGGGGCCATGCTGAAGATGGGTTTTTGGTACAACCTGGTATTCGCCGGGTACAATTTGATCCCTCTTACGAAGATCAGTGACGGCTATGGGATACTATTCGGCAAGGAAAAAATAGAAGAGCCGGGCATCCCGGGGTGGGTCCTGGTGGCCTCGGGGGTCGCCGGGCTTCTTATCGGTCTTCCGGCAGTGATCGGGCCCTGTTACCTCATGGACTGGTATGAGATCAGGGCGCGTGAAGAACAGGAACGGCTGGAGGCCGCGAAAAAAGACAAAAAGGAAACCGAAAGCATTAAAAAAGATATAGAAAAAAGTACGGAAGAACTGGACGACCTGATCGATGAGATGTCAGAGGAGATGGAAGAAGAGCCGAGCGATCTCAAGACAAACCTTAAGTCGGAAAGCGTGAAGCATGATTTCTTTAAATATCTGCAGATAGGCGCGGGGAATTATTTTAAATTCACTAAAAAAGAAGACAGGAATTTCAATGATTTTCTCGAAGCCATTGTCCGTATCCTGAAGGAAAAGGTTTTTAAGAATGAGGAGGACACGCCGGACAGGATCAGGGCTTATTTAACGCAGGGCAAGATCAGGAAAACGCTCCAGAAGATATACGACAAGGAGGATCGCGAAATAACCTACGGCAAATACGGAACCCCGGACCGGGAACATGAGATGGAGCCGGCCGCAAGCGCGGTTTTAAGGCAGCTGCTGGATACGCAAGGGCTTACCGATCATCACCACGATTGGGATGACCATGGAACGCTTGGCGGCCACAGTGCCATAATAATTGCTTTCATGCTTGCCGGCGCGTCGGTCCTCTGCAAGCTTGCGTTCGGATGGGATATGGGTGTGATTATGCTGATCCCTGTGGTCGCGGGCGTGTGCGGGTGCATGGCGTATAGCGAAACAGTGACGCGCCAGAAGCAAGATGATCTCAAGGCGGCCCTTGAAAAGCAGGACCGGGAAGCGACTAAACAAATACAAAAGGATATCAAGGATGCCGTAGAAGAACACCGCGAGCTTATCGAAACACTCGAAGAAGAAGTGCTCGATGCCGAAGAAGCGCAGGAGTTTACCTTAAACCTTCGGTCTGACCGGGCGCGGACCGATTTTGTAAAATATATTACGCTTGCTACGGTCGATTATTTTAAGTCCACAGAAAAAGGTGACCGTACATTCGAAGATTTCATTGATAAGGTCATTGAACTGCTGAAGGCCAGTGTCTTCAAAAACAGTGACGATACTCCTGACAAGATACGTAAGCTCCTTTTAAGCGATACCTTGCGGCCGTTGCTTGAAAAAATCTATAAGAACGCGGACCGCGATATTGTATATAAACCTGCCAAGCCCGAAGTCCGGGAACCGCTCCAGAGCGAGGTGCTTAAAGCGGTAGTAAGCCAGACGCAGACAACGGGCCTTGAGGCATCGGAGGGTGCCGGTAAAGGATTTTTAGGCGGCGGGACTTCCACGACCGTGATTTTGTTTATACTTGCAGGCGCGTCTTTAGCTATGCGGCTTTTGCTTGGATGGGATACGGATCTTTTCCTTGGGGCCCTGGTCGCCGGTGTAGCCGTCAACGGCAACGGCCAAGCCGAAGAAGAACCGCCTGAAGAGATTATAAAAAAATACGCAAGCGACCTCGATAAGCTTGCCGAAGCAGGGAAGATAGACGATACCTACTATGTGGACGAGATCGGCGCCATCGATGCGCAGGCCGAGAATAATGACGCGAACAACTTCCTCCTGGTCGGGGATCCGACCCTGGCACAGGGCGCCATCGAAGCGGCAGTCGCCAGAAAACAGACCTTAAAGACATTTAAAGACGCGCGTTTTTTCGAGATCGACACGGCGCAATTCGTCGATTCCCTTGCGGTACCCGGGATGCTCGATAATGTGCTCAAGAAACTGATCACGGCTATACAGACGGAAGCGGATACCCGGCACGGGCGTTCGGTCGTGGTCCTCAACTTCCGCGATTATGTCGAAACGCCCATGATCACGGGCCGCGGCGGCAAAAATATCGATATGGTATATTCCCAGCTTTCGCGGGCTATTAGATCGAAGAACGTATCCGTTATTATTATTACGCCGCCAGCGCTCCATGAGAAAACGCTCTCCAAGACCGGGAAATATGACGACAATTTCATGAAGATAGACCTCACCAAACCGCGGGAGTATGACGTGCGGCGCATCGCGCGGTCGTATGTGATGAAAATAAATACGCTCTATAAAGACCGGCTTCCTGATGGCGTCAAAGTAAGGGTCGAGCGCTCTGTCATCGAAGAGACCCTTGAGGCTATCGGCCGGTATTATACCGGGACGTTTGCGGTGACGAAGTTCCAGGAGCTTACCGACCGTATTATAATCGAAGAATTCAGCCGCGGGGACGCCTTGCGTTTTGAATTGGACGATGTCCGCCGCCGTCTTATGCTGGCAGGACAGGCATTGTCTGTGGCGATCCGCGCCGGCCGCGGCCGTGAGGAAACGGATTTCCTTGAAGTGACGCTGGACAGACTCCAGCGTCGTTATCAGGAGATCCGTGAAGCGCTGAAGGCATACGAGACGCGCAGCGCCGAAATAATCAAGGCTAAAAAATGGGATATAACGTTTGACCGTTATGAAGAAATGATCGCGCGGGACCTTGATGTACCTGTCGATGAGATACGGAAGACCGAAGGGAAGAAACTCGAGGAGTATGTCGGAGTCATGGCCGGGAGCGAGACCGAGCCCGATAAAAAACCCGGTATGCTTATCGGCCAGGGAGAGGTCATCAGGAAAAGCCACCTGGCGCTTCTCCGGCGCCAGGGGACCGGGGACCGCGGTAAAAATGTGCCGAAATGGGCAGCGCTTCTCGTAGGGCCGACCGGCGTCGGCAAGACCGAGTTTGTCCGTTCGCTCGGCAGGCACTTTTTCGGGTCAGAGGACGCGGTGATACGTTTTGATATGACCGAATACATGCTCGAGCAGGAAGCGCAGAAACTCTTCGGCCCTCCGCCCGGATATGTCGGTTACGAGGAGGGGGGACAGTTGACCGAAAAGGTCAGACGTAAACCCTACAGTATCGTACTCCTTGACGAGATAGAGAAGGCGCATGAAAGCGTTTTTAATACGCTGTTACAGATACTCGATAAGGGCGAACTTACGGATAACCGCGGCAGGGTGACGAGTTTTAAGAATACCATCATCATCATGACGTCCAATGTCGGTTTTAGCGAGATAGCCTATTCCGAAAAAGAACGGGATAAGAATTTCGAGGCTGTCCAGAAAAACATCGATGAGATCATCGCTGCCTGTAACGGGGATGTGAGCGCCGGAGACATATGGACAGCCCTGGATAAGCTTTTCGGCCGTTCCAAGAAGCTGCAAGCGGAAATCGCGCGGCGCGGCAAAACTGACCCTGACCTTGAAGCCGAAATAAAGGAAATGGACGATCTCTTTTTTGAGGCAGACCGGTTGGCATCGCCGACTGCCAAAGATGAGCGGCGCAAGGCCCTTCTTTCGTATTTGACGGCTATGCGTGCTTCTATACTGCAGGCCCGCAAGCATACCATACAGGAAATATACGGTATCATCGCCAAATATAAAGACCTGATCATGCCCGATGAGGCTGACGCGCAGCCGTTAGGGCAGGAGATCGATACTATCCTGCGCACCGAAAAAGCCGGTTTACGATGGATCATGCAGGATGCCATCAAAGACCCGGATAATAAAGAATATAAGGAACATCTTGACCAATATATCATGCTGTGCGAGGTGTTGAGCCGCGATACGGTCGACAAGCGTGTCCAGGGGCTCCTGGATTATTTTCGTTGGATCGTCAAGAAGATGCTTATAAATACGATAAGGGAAGATCCCGACATCAGCAAGAAGTTCAAGCCTGAGCTGCTCGGCAGGATAGGCGTATCCGATATCAGGCAGTATGACCCTGTGCTTAAAAGAGACATGGATATCTCGAACCTGATAAGTTTCGATCCTTTATCGACAAAAGACCTTGAAAGGATACTCGATATAAAGATCCGCGAGATCAATGCCCTGCTTGCCGATGAAGGTTTCGGCAACTTACTATTGGGTCCTGCCTTGCGCAAGCGCGTTATCGAAAAGGGATATGATGTTACGAACGGCGCACGGCCGCTTGAGCGGGCAATACGGGCCGAAGTGCTTGCCGGGCTTGCCGAAGAGATCCTCGCCGGCAGGTTAAAACGGCGGCAGGACATTTATGCGGATCTGTTTGACGGCAGGCTTGGGTTTGAGTGCCGGGAGCGGCAGGATAGCCAGGCCGGGCAATCGACCAGCGAGATGATAAACAATATCCGCGCGGCGTCGGCAGAGGCTGAACCGGTACCGGAAGAAAAGCTTACCGCGCTCTTGGGGCTCGAAAGCCCGGCGAAACCTGAAGAAAGAAGAGCAGGGAAGGACATGGACGCGCTTAAAAAACGCCTTGAGGTAGACGTCCCGACGCCTGATCTCGGTATTGACCCGGATATCCTTTCTCTAAGCGTTGCGGAGGTCGATAAAAGGCTCAAGAAGGTTACCGAAGAACTTAAGACCGTATCAACCGAGTCAGAGCGGCTGAACACCCAACTGAACGCGACGCCTGACCTCCAGCAAAAGCAGGCTATCGGCAGAGAACTTATGAAGAGAGAGGCTCTCCGCGCCCTTCTGACACGGCGTAAGGCGCTCCTCGAAGCGCGAAAACAGGGGCGGACAGCGGATATCCAGGCGATACTCGAGGAAGCCCAGCGCCAGCAGGACGCCGAAGCCGAGAAGGCCCGTAAAGAGATCAACGACTGTTTCGAAAATCTGACGCTTAGATTCCACAGGGAGGAACTCAAGGATTCTTACCCGCCGGCAGGCGTTATAGACCGCCTTACCGGTATACTTATGCAAAAAAAACGGAACTATCCTATGCTGGTCGACCGCTCGACCATCGTCCAGGCTGAGACTATAGACAGTATGGCGTATAAGATGGCCGACGGCGCTATCCCGGGTTTTTCCGGTACCCGCGTCTTGCGGCTCGACCTTGCCGGACTCCGTGAATACCTGTCTGTCGTAGGTTTTTTCGAGATCAGGATGAAGGAGATAGCCGATGTCATCGCCAAAGACGATGCGGCAAAGGGGCTCAAGACCGTCATCGTCGTCGATTTCGACGAAGTCCGCACCGAACTCGAGCGGTTACGGGTAAACCCGTTCATGCTCGGATATTTCCTGAGGCTTTTTAAGGGGTATGAGACCCTGTCGTTCGTTATGACCACCTCCCGCGCGTCGGTGACCCAGGACGACATGTTCGACCAGTTCTTCTCGCTGGTCGAGGTCCCTGAGCAGGACCGTAACGCGATCCTGGAGAATTTTTATCTTTTTATGAGAAATACTCTTACCAAAGGCAAGACAGGCGACGGCGGAAAACCTGTAGAGATAAGTTTTGAAGCGATGAAGATGGCGCTTCGCGTATGGGACCAGTATTTTTCCGGGATATATGCGCCCGGCAAGTTTAGGCGATGGTTCAATACCCTGGTCAGCCGGACCGTTACCGGGACTTCCGGCGGCAGGGTCGTCCTGAACGGTAAGCTTGAGACGCTTGCCGGAGAGCTTGGGTACCTGTGCCAGGAACTGCTTGGAGAGGAAATAAGTTATGAAAAACTCGCTCTGCGGCCCGAGATCAGGGCG
>JAQURW010000008.1 GCA_028715425.1 Candidatus Omnitrophota bacterium | reverse complement strand
ACGGTTTATCGAGAAACTCTAAATACTTTTTCCATTATGGATAACCTTGCTCAAGTAATTATTATTATTTTGCCGCTCATCTCCTCGTATTTTTTTGCTTCACATTTGTTCGGGAAAGAACGCCTTATCGATAAATTAAATATGGTTTTTTTTATTTTATGCTGCCAGATTATCCTTGTCGCGTATGCGCTATCGTTATTTAACGCCCTGTCGGGTAATAACTGTTTAGTTGCGGCCGTGGTATTGTTCCTCGTGAGCCTTGTCCTGTGCAGGGACAAGAGAATGTCTATTTCTTTTGATGTTGATCAGATCAGATTATATGCGCGACTTTTATCGTATCATCTTAAGAGCAACAAGTTATTGACGGTTTTCGCATGTGCAATCATCGTCTCATTGTTGTGGAGAATGTTTTTAATACTTTATGTGCCCCCTAATACGTATGATAGCATGACGTACCATTTAGCAAGAGTCGCGTATTGGCTCCAGCATCAATCGTTGAATTCTTTTTATACGAATAATTTACGGCAGACGGTATTTCCGCTCAATGCGGAACTGTTACTGTTATGGACAATGGTGGCATCCAAGATTGATTGTTATTGCGGTTTCGTGCAGTTTTTTTGCTATCTATTGTCAGGAACCCTGATCTATAAATGTTTAAGGCAGTATTTAAAAACCGGGATTGTGCCTTCGCTCAGCGTAACGTTTGTCTGGTATTCTTTACCCGAAATAGTTTTACAAAGTACGAGCACTCAGAACGATTTGGTTGTTTCTTATTTTCTCATGTTCAGTCTCGTCTACTTTTTATGCGGCATAACGGATGCTAAGAAATATTTGCCGGTATCGGCAATTGCGCTGGCAATAGCGATCGGCACAAAGATAACGGCCGTGTTTTTTTTAATACCGTTTTTTATGGTGCTAGGATATTTTTCAATGAGCAGCGCCAGGCACGCGAAAAGAATGTTTTTATGGGGGGCAACTTTTGTTGCAGGCTTCATGGTCTTTGGGGCGCCTATTTTCATCCGGAATTTTTTTAAGTATCACGATCCATTAGTGTATGGGGCCGGAAATCATTCACTGATGATAAGTCGATCTATGCAGGGTTTCGTTACGAAACTTTGTGAGCATCTATATGCCATAACGACAAACCAAAGCGGCCTGGATGTTTATGCTCCGGGGTATGCGCATTACTATAATACGTTTGTCTCTAAAATCTCGGCAACGATGTTTGCCTTACTGCATATGTTGTTCGGCTATCCCGGAAGCCCACAGTATCCCGAGTATCACCGCTTTGAATTCAAAGACTGGTCGTTTACCTTTACCTTACACGAGGATAGCGCCTTTTTTGGAACGATAGGTCTGGTAATGGTTTTGCTGGTGTCGTATATATTTTTTGCGGTAGCAATAAAGCTATTGACAAAAAAAATAAAGATCGATTCCCGTTATTTTGTGTTTGCGTTTTTGTTTACCGGCTACTTGTTCGGCTTGTCGTATTTTCTGCCATGGGATCCCTGGATGAGCCGGTATATGATAACAGGTGTGCTTGCGGGAATGCCTGTTCTTGCGTTGTTATTTAATAGCAAAATAATTTTTTTGAAAAGAGTCAGCTCAATGGTTGTTGTGTATTCCTTGATGATATTACTGCCGGCTACCTTGCTGGGCGAAAAAAAACCTTTGTATAAATTGCGTAACGATAAGCTTGCATTGCGCTGTATTCCTTCTTTAGGAAAAGAAGCCATAGTCAGAAGATTTAACGAGTTGGTTCCTCTACATACCAAAATTGGCGTTGTTGTGTCAGAGAATTCCCGGGATTATTTGTTATTCGGGGAAAAATTGCAAAGGTTATTGGTGCCGCTTAATCAGGAGGCTATAAAAAAACAAAAGTTTGATTTCATTGTGGCGATAACTAACGTTTTAGAAAAAAAACAAGAATTAAAACAATCTATAGAGAAGGATTATGCGTTAATCGCCCATTTGGGAACGTCGGAACAAAATAATGAATGGATATTATATGCGCCTGAACATGATTAAAATTGCCGTCGTAGATCCCCTCATCAAGGTATTCAAAGACTCTAACCTGCCTGAGACCGATCATGTCCCGCATGCGGTCAGGGGAGAGGTTGTGTCTCTTCAGGCCGCGATAACATCTCCTGCCGATGTGACGATCGGATTGATCAACCCTATAACGTTGTCGTGCGGCGGTTCCGTCTTGACCGGTACGTCGAATTTTGTCGGTTTTGTGCCGGTGCGGCAGAATACACCCGATACGCCGGAAACTGAGCTCGTGCGCAAAGCGCCGGCGTTATTTCCGGACCCGATCCTTGGCGACATGAAAAATACCGTTGCCGCAGGAGAAACATGCCCTCTCTGGATCACGGTCACCGTTTCCGAAGAATGCCCTCCCGGAACCTATAAGGGTGATATCATTATTGCGGCAGACGGGAAAAAGGTGTCGAAGGGGATCTCTATTATCGTCCATAAGGCGCGTCTGCCCGGAAAAAGAAATCTCTGGATAACGAACTGGGTAGTGATGCATAAACTTGTCGAATATTTGAAATGTGAATATTGGTCCGAAGAACACTGGCGGTATATTGAGAATATAGCGCGGGATCTTGGCGCGCACCGGCAAAATATGGTCTTTACCCCGACCATGGGACTTATAGATTTTGCCAGAGAAGGAGGTAAGCTCAAGATCGGTTTCGATCGGTTCGATAGGTGGGTCAACCTGTTCGACAAATATGGGGCCGCGGACCTGATCGAAGGGACACACCTGTGCTATCGGGAAGGCCATAAATGGGACGCGAACGAATTGGTCTTTAACGACGTCCATATCAGGAATCCTGAAAGGACGGGCAGCGACAATATCATCCGGGCAAAGGCCGGATCAGACACGTGCAAGAAATTCATAGCCGAGTTTTTTCCGATCCTCAAAAGGCATCTGGCCGGCAAGGGGTGGCTCAAAAAATATGTTCAGCATATTGCCGATGAACCCAATAAGACCACGCTTGCAAGCTGGCAGTCGTTCGCAGGCTATTTTAGGGGTATAGCGCCGGGAATAAAAGTGATCGACGCGGTCATGACCAAAGACCTTACCGGGCTGGTCGATATCTGGGTACCCCTTTTGGACCATTATGATAACGAAAGGGATTTTTTCAGGTCCCGGCAAAAACTCGGAGAAGATGTCTGGTTCTATACCTGCCTTATTCCGCGCGGCCATTATCCGAACAGGCTCGTTGATTTTTCGTTATTGAAAGTACGGTTGCTTCACTGGATTAATTTTTGTTACGGTATTACCGGATATTTGCATTGGGGGTACAACTGGTGGACCGATAAACCTTTTTCCGATGTCGAATTTCCCGTCGGCAATAACGCCTGCCTTCCGGCCGGGGACAATGCCATCGTTTATCCGGGCACAACAGGGGTCCTTCCCAGTATACGGTGGGAGATCATGCGAAAAGGCATCGAGGATTATGAGCTGCTTTTAAAGTTGCGTAAGCACCGTGAAGACAAGTCCTTTTTAATTGCCCGGGAGGCAGTGCCTGAAATACGCGCACCCATAAAGGATGCCGGCCGTTTTTACGACGTGCGATCAAGGGTAATAACCGAGCTTGATGCGATCGAGAACTAAGATATCTGCCGGAATGCCTCGATGACCTGTTCCGGGCGTATCCTTTGGACGGTAGGGAATTTATCATCGGCGATATACCGGTCGACGCCCGAAAAAACCGCATCGTGATCGCCAACCGTAATTATGCTATTCCCTTTCGGCGACCATTGATCGAGCGAAGGGCCTGCCAGAATAACCATTTTTTTGCCGAAGGCGTAGCCGATATGCACGACCGATGAGTTTACGCTTATGATCACATCCTGACTTGCGACGGCCCCTGCCAGATCGGTGACCGAGGACGAAGGAAGGAATTTTATCAGGCTGTAGTTTTCTTTTAACCCCTGCCGCAAAAAATCCTTGAACGCATCGAACTGTTTATCCCTGCCGATTATCGAGACCTGGCAGGTGCCGTTTCCGGCCAGGATGCGTATCACGTTCAGCCATTTTTCGAACGGCCAGACGAAACAGGAACGGTTCCCCCGCCGGTTCCATGGATGGATACCGACCGGTTTTAAGGACGAGTGGGGGCGGGCCGCCTCTTGCATTTTAAGCGGCAGGTCAAGGCGGTAAAGATCAGCAGGTATCGACAGCCCGAAAAGTTTTTTGAGCTGATTTAAGTGTATATCCAGGATGTAGGAACCTTCCGCGGGGGTTATGATATCGGCGTTGATAAGGTTAAAATCTACGATGTAATCAAGGGCAGCTAGTTTTTTGAGCGCAGAATAAAAGAAAAATCCCTGTAAGGAACCGGGCGACATTTGTAAGCCGAACACCAATGCCCCTGACTTTCGCGCGCTTTGCAGTCTAAGCGCGAGGCGGTAAATTTCGGCGGGTGAATAGACATTGTAAAACCGTTTTTTTTGATCGCCCTGCGGCCACAGGACGATGTGAGAGTTTTTCCGGTGGACCATCAAGGCCTCTGCGCCGGGCAGAAGCCTTTCGGCCTTTCGCAGGACATCGCCCATGACGAGGTAGTCGCCGAGGCCGTCGGTCATGGTATAGAGTAAAATAATTTTTGTTCCGGCTGGTATCATGTCAATAAAACCTTTGATATCGTTTCCCAGGCCTCGTCAGTGCTTATCTGTTTTATACATTGTACCGGCCCTTTTGTCCAGTTTAATCTGCATACCCATTCGCACTGGTAACAAGGCATAGATTTATTGATAGTGATCGGTTTCCGTCCGTCGTCTATGGCGGCAGCATAAGGGACAAATCTGCCCCAGTGGCCTCCGCCGGTGATCGAGAAGGCCTTGACGCCGGTTGCTACGGCGATATGAATGGCTGAAGATTCATTGCCGATGACCATTTTCGCGTCCGCAATGACCGCCAGGAATTCCATGAAATGCGTTTTGCCGAACAAATTAACATAGCCGGTATTTCGAAGGGCGTTGTCTGTCTTTTTTTTTAAGCCCCTGCGGGATCCCGTAAAAACGGGTGTCCAGCCGGTCGCCTGTTTGATCTTGCCGGAAAGCTCGATAAAATTTTCAAGGGGCCATTCTCTCCCTTCCCATAGCGCGTCCGGCGCGACGACGAAGTAGTCGCCTTTTACAAGGCCGGTTTTCCGGCTTACCGCAAGTTTTGTAATGCCCGGCTTATAGTCCTTCAACCCTAACGCATGAACGAACTGGGCGTTTTTCTCTATTTCCATTATGCGGGACATGTCCAGGGACACCAGCCTCGTATACCATGACCGCGTGATCATTTTTTTGAGCGAAAAAATGCCGGGTATCGAAAACCGTTCGTAGAGTTCCCAACCGATCCTTTCCCGGGAACGGGAGACCCGCACGATCGAGTCTCCCTCGGGCAGAAGCCGTGTAAAAACAGGGTGTATGGTTACGGTATAATGACTGCGGTAGATCTGTCTGAGCAATCGCCATCGATAAAAAATATCTGCGAAAAACCCCGTTCGGTCGATGAGCACTAACTCATCCCAGTAGTTATATCCCCTGGCCAGTTCAGCCCAGTCTTTGTTAACCAGTAACGTAATCTTATAAATGTCCGGAGGATATATGCGCCGGTATTCTTTTGCCGCATCGAGCCATAAAATGAAATCACCGGCCGAATCCGGGCGTACCAGTAAAACCGTTTTTAACCCATTGCCTCTGTCGGCCTTCGGCGCCGGGAAAAGCCAGACGCTCATGTCCGTAAAATAATAGACCGTATACGCCGCTATAATTTTAATAAGGCCTAATGTGTTCCCCATGCAGGGCCCTCAAATGCTTTGGCGGTTTCCGAAAAACGGCATTACTTTACGCATCTCTTTGCGCCATCCCATGATGAATATCGATAGGGCGCCCGCAAGGACCGTGCCGGCCGCCGCTCCCATGGCGCCAAACCGTTGTATAAGGAGAAAATTCAGGATGATACTGATAGCGCATCCTGCCCACGCCCGGTATACCTGAAATCTCTGTAATCCCTCAAAAACCATGACATAGGCAGTTGCGCCACTGATCAAACAGACAAGAGGGTTCAACATATATATGGCCAGGACGCCGGCAGCGTTTTGATATTCTTTACCATACACGACGGTAATTATCGGCCCGGAAAACAGCACCGTTACGATGAATGCGCCAATACCCAAGACCGCTAGAAATCTATACGCCTGATAGATCTTTTGCCAATAGAGGTCCTCATTAACCGCCTTAAAGGTTAAAATGAGGGGAAAGACAGGTATTATAAAAATGACCCCTAAGAGTAACCACATGTCCGATATTTTTTGCGCTGCCGCATAAATACCGACTTCTTTGTTACCGACAAAATAATGCAAGAGTACCTGATCGATGCGGCCGGCAATCGTTCCGGCTATTCCCGAGAGGAACATCGGCCATGAGTCTTTGATCAATTGTTTTGCCCTGACGACAGAACTGTGTAAAACCGAGAACGACAACTTTTTCACCTGGTAAGCACACAAAAGGACTAATGCGCTTATCGCGGGTTCCGCGAGGTTCGTCCAGGCAATGGCTATAAGCGGCATCTTATGGGTTATCATATATATTTTAACTACGGTCATTGAAAGGCATGCCGTAACCCTCGCTAAAACGGCATATTGCGACTGGACCTGCGCCTGAAAATAACAATCGATTACTTCAAGGGACTGAAAAAAAAGGGATGCGACGGTTATGGCGACGATCCACGTGGTGAGTGTGTTCCCTCCGTTCAATAGCGCAGAGAGGATGATCACCAGTATGAAGGTAAAAGCGGCGCCGCATGTCTTGAGGAGGAACGCGCTGGCGATTATTTCCATCCGTTTATCAGGTTCCTTGACGATATCGCGGATAAGGACCTCATTCATGCCCAAAGAACCGAAGAAGGCGAACATCGCAACGAACGATATCGCATAGTTTAATAAGCCGAATTGCTCAAGCCCGAGGTAACGGGCCACCCATGCGGTTATAAACATCCCGACAGGAAGGCGTATCCCGAGGTCGAGGGAAAGCCACCCCATGTTTTTGAGGATCGTTTGGATGTTCGGCGTGTTCTCCAGGCGAATACCTAATAAGAGCCGGAACAACCGGTCGAGAAGATTTCTCACGTTCCCCCTTTATTAGTTAAGACCCCTTCGATCGACGTTATTACCTCGTCGCTCGTGATCAGGGACATGCAGGCAACATCTTTCGAACATCGGGGAGTGTATCCGAATTTCGAGCAGGGGCTGCAGTCGAGGTGCTTATGTATGACAATATGTTTTTTACCGCCCGGCGCCCATTTTTTTTCATTGCTGGGTCCGAAGAGCGAGACCGTCGGCGTGCCCAGACCGTAGGCCATGTGCATGATCCCGGAATCGTTCGTCAGGAGTACGCGGCTTATCGAAAGGATAAAGGCGACATCCTTAAGCGAGGTCTTTCCGGTCAGGTCGATGCATGAGGGAACAGACTTTGTTATTAAAAAAGCGTCGTGCATTTCTTTTTTTCCGCCCAGGAGTATTATTTTATGGCCGTGCCCTATGAAGAATGATGCTACCGCCCCGAATTTTTTCATGTCCCATTTTCGCTCTTTGGTCGAAGCGCCTATGAATAGGGTGATATAGCGTGAACGCGGATCTATGGCGAGATGTTCAGGCACTTCTTGGGGAATACCGGTAAAAGGCGCATCGTTGTTAAACGCCGGAACTTCGTTTACAATCGGGCGTATCAGGTTGAGAAAACTGTACATTTCATAGTCGTCGTGGCTGTACGGTATCTTATGGGTAAACACCTTCCTTCGCTCATTGGTGTCGAATCCTATCCGCAGGGGCGCGTGAGTAAGGAACGCCACGAATGCCGATGAACGGTGCCATTGTTCCGTGTCTATCACGAGATCGTAACGGTTTGCGAGGCATTTCATGAGGGACGCTACGTTATTATAACGGTAAATATTCCTTGCAGCCGTTGCGAGAAATGATATCCCGACATTACGGCTTTCGCACAGGATGTCGATGTTGCTATGCGGGAATTTGTTTTTCAAGATACGCAAGGCCGGCAAAAGGAGCACAAAGTCGCCGATCCCGCCCGGCCTGATTATCAGTATATTCTTTATGGCGCTGTGCGGTATGGCCGGCGCCTTTTTTGTTTCAGGAAGGATGGCGATAAGCGCCCTCCCGAGCAGTTTATCGATGGTTTTTAAAATATATATGGATATCATGAAATAATCTTATCATAAAATAGGCATCAGTTCTATGTATTTTGCCTCCCTTATGATTATATGGTATACTTTACATCATAAACCATGTCGCGAAAAGATAAAAAAAACCAGGTTAAGGTTAAGAGCACTCCGCCTATCGCCTCCGGTATCCTGTTCATGAACGGGAGGGCCATAGACCTGGGGTTATGCGCCGCATTGCTGTTGGCGCTCATATATTTTGTTTCCGTGTTCAACATATGCGCATTCAGGTATGACACCTTTCAATATCACGATTGGGATTTTGCGATATTTGTCAACGGGATGTGGGGAATAATACACGGCGACCTGTTCGTGGCGATGTTCGACAAACATTTCCTGGCGAACCATTTTAATATCATCGCTTTCTTTATAGCGCCTGTCTATTTCGTTTTCCGGCACCCCCTGACACTTTTATTCCTTCAGTCGTTTTTCCTGGCGGCATCCGCTATCCCGGTGTATCTCCTGGCCAGGAGAAAGTTCCGTTGGAATATAGCGGTTTTTTTTCCCGCGTTCTATCTTTTGTATCCGCCCCTGTACTATGTGAACGCCTATGAATTCCATTTTGAATCGTTTGCCCCCTTTTTTTTGACATGGGCGTTTTACTGGTTGATCGCAAAACGCGGTATCCTCTGCGTACTGGCCGCTCTCCTGGCGATCCTCTGCAAGGAAAATATACCGGCTGTCGTTGCGGCAATGGGAGCATACGCCGTGCTTTTCCGGCCGCATCGCCGTCTTCTCGGAGCGGTTCTTTTGCTCGTGGGACTCGGCTCATTTCTTTTGATTACGCTGTATCTCCAGCCGCTTTTTACAGCCGATAAAACCGGTTATGCCGGCCTGTACCAGGACTACGGGCAGGGGTTCGGGAATATTTATCTGTATATCATGACCCATCCGTTCAAGATTGCCGGAGATATCCTTTCGGATCCTTTAAAGCGAAAGTATCTGTCCGATATTTTCTCGCCGCTGGGTTTCTTACCGCTCTTAAGGCCCGATATCCTCATAATAACGGTCCCGACTTTTTTGCGTAATCTGTTAAGCAAGGTCCCGACCACCTATGAGATATACTGGCACTATACGGCCACGTTGACCCCGTTCCTGATCGTTGGGCTTGTCTATGCCTTGAAGAAGGTAACGGATAAATTTTACGAGGTCAAAAAAAAGCTCATTTTTGTGCTGGGGGCGTTACTCATACTCGAGGCGATGTCTGCGGTAAACTTTTATAAGACCAGGACCTATTTTGTCGATTACCATCCTTTCAAGACCAAGGTCGATGCCGTGAAGGCCGAGGCTGTCGGGCTGATACCTCCAAAGGCCGGAATTATCGCGACATTCGATTTTTTGCCTCATCTGGCCAATAGAAAACACGCCTACTCCTTCTATCTGATCGGGCACGCCGGCGATAACCGTCAGCATCCGGACGATGTTTCATATGCCCTGATCGATTTCGGCGATTATTTTATAGCCGATTACCACGGCACGACCCCTCAAGGGCTTTCGGATACGCTGGGCCATTATACCATGAACGATGCCTGGGGCCTTTATTACGCGAAAGACGATATCATCGTCATGAAGAAGGGGCATGTATCGGTCGATAAAATCCTGACGGTTCTGAACAGAGGCGACATGCCGGAGTTGAATTTCCAGAAACCCCGTATTGTCCTGGACGATGCGCTGGAACTGGTCGGTTTCAAGGACCTCGGTCTTGAAAAAAAAGACACTATCCATTTTGTGTTTTACTGGCATGTCAGGAAGCCTTTGCCGTATATGTTCCGTATGGAATTATTTTTCTCTGACGGTTACCGGGACACGGTCTTGTACCGCCGCCCCGTGGCCTATAGCTATTATACCCCCCAACTGGGACAGGATAAGGTGCTCCGGGAAGACTACTGGTTCTTACTGCCGAATAATATAGACTATACCAAGGCCATGTTTACGGCAGGTTTTGTCAATATGAGCACAAATGCGATAGCCAAGGTAGAGGCATCCGATAAAAATTTTCTTGACGGATACAACAAACTGATCCTGTCCTCCTATAGCAACAGGTCCCGGTAAGCGGACCGAACGAGGTAGCATTATGAATATCATACTGGCGATTTTAGAAAGCGTAAGGGTGAAACAGTGGGTGAAGAACCTTTTTGTTTTTTTGCCGTTGGTTTTCGGCGGCAAGGTTTTTGATCCGGCAGACTTAAAAAATGTCATTATAACGTTTGCCATATTTTGCCTTGCCTCCGGCGGTGTGTACTTATTCAACGACCTGATCGACAAGAAAAGAGACCGTTTCCACCCGTTAAAAAGCAAAAGGCCGATAGCATCCGGACGGTTGCATGCCGCACTGGGGGCCGTCCTGTCATGCGGCCTTACCGTTCTCGCATTGGGATGGGCGCTTGCATTTGACTATAAGATATTTATTGTGGCCATCTGCTACGTGCTGGTGCATATTGTATATACGATTTTCTTAAAACGGGTCGTGATCGTTGATGTCATGATCATAGCGTTCGGGTTTGAACTGAGGATATGGGCCGGCGCCCTGGCTTGCTATATTTCTCCTTCAATATGGCTTCAGCTCTGCGTGTTCCTCTTGGCGATGTTCCTCGGGTTCATAAAAAGGCGGCATGAAAAGGCATCGTTACTCAAAGACGCCCCTGAACATCGGGGCGTTCTGTCGAATTATAAGATCTATTTTCTTGACCAGCTTATCGTCATATCCGCAACGCTCTGCATTGTCTTTTACGGGCTTTATACGGTATTTGCGACACAGCTCGACAACCATATGGCATATACGATCCCGTTCGTTGTCTGCGGTATCTATCGGTACCTGTACATGGTGCATGTGCAGCGCATGGGCGGGGACCCGAGCGAGATCGTCATTACTGATATTCCGCTCATAACCATAATGTGCCTTTGGTTTTTTTCCGTCGTCTATTTCATTTATCTGCATACACCGTGAGAGGTTTGGTATGGTGCGAAGGGGTATTATACGGCTGATATCCGTTATTGAGATGTCGATAGGCGGCATGACGATATTCGGGTTGTTCACTGCGCCGCTTATGTTCAGTATATCCAAACCTTCCAATGTTTTTTTGTTTGTCATGATCACTGCCTTGGCGTCGTTGGCGCTGGGCATCGGGCTTTTTGGTTACCGGGCATGGGCGCGTACCCTTTTAATATTTTTTTCCGGATACATCGTCCTGACCAAGGTACTGGTATTGCTGAACCTGCTTTATTTTACCTGTGAATTTATAACCGCTATCCCGGAAGGCGTCAAAAATATTATTTCGATAAGCTACCATACGTTTCTTGTGCTCTTCTTGAGCGCCAAAGGCACAGCAATACTTTTCTATCATGAAGACAGGACCTGACAGGATATTACGGGAGGGATGGCTGGCGAGACATCGTGACGCGCTGATCTTTTGCGCTATAGTCCTGGCCGCCTTTTTAATACGGCTGGTATATCTGAGCCAGATAAAGGCGAGCCCTTTTTTTGTTCCTACCTACCGGGGGCTGGATGATTACCTCTATGATAATTGGGCCCTGGAGATCGCCAGGGGCGACCTTGCCGGCAAGGAGGTTTTCTACGGCCTGCCGCTCTATCCGTACTTCTTGGGGCTGGTATATTTCCTTTTCGGACATGACGTATATACAGCGAAGGTCATCCAGTTTTTCCTTGGCGCGGTAACCTGCGGACTTGTCTTTATCATCGGCCGCCGTATCTTCAATCGCGCCGTAGGCGTTATTGCCGGCTTAGTTATGTGCTTCTATGCTATGGCGATATATTTCGAAGGGTTTTTTGTGTCGTCGGCGCTATCGCTTTTTTTAAATTGCCTTGTAGCACTGGTGCTTTTATCGGCGACCGAGCGCCCTTCATCCCTGCGGTGGCTGGCAGCCGGGCTTTTGACGGGTATTTCAAGTCTCGCGAATTCAAGCGTCCTCCTGGTAATCCCATTCATTATTGTTTGGTGGTATTCTATGGTATGTCATCCTGAGCGGCCCCGCCCGGCACGAAATCACCTTGGCGTGACTCCTCAGAATGACAACGTACAATATCTTTCTAAACAGTCTCGGCTATGGCATTGTGTAGCGCTGGTGATAGGTGTCTGTTTAGCCATAGCGCCGGTGACTATCAGGAATTATATCGTGGGAAAGGATTTTGTCCCGGTCACGGCGCATGCAGGCATTACCTTTTACGGCGGCAATAACCCTCTTTGCGACGGGTCTTTCCACTTGCCGCCGGATATCGGGACCAGTGTTATCGATTCAAAAAAGAGCGCAACGGTCATCGCCGAACAAAAAATGGGACGGCCTCTTAAACCGTCCGAGATATCGCGATTTTGGATAGACCAGGGGATCATGTTCATAAAAACACATCCGGGCGATGCGCTCAGGATCGATTTCAGAAAGGCAGTGCTTTTCTGGAACGCGCATGAGATACCGGACATCCTGCCCATGTTCTTTTTTAGGCGTTACGCGCCGCTCTTAGGGTTTCCCTTGATACCGTATGCGGTCATTGCGCCGTTAGGGCTTCTTGGGATGTGCCTCGTCTTTAAAAGCAGGAAGCGCAGCGCCGATATTTTATACGCCTTTATCGCGGCGGTTTTTTTGTCGAACATCATTTATTTTGTCAATTCGCGCTATCAATTGGTCGCGGTGCCGTTTTTGTCGCTATTTGCCGCCCGGGCTGCGTTCTGGTTTTATGTAAAGGCGAAGGAACGCTCTTGGAAGAATGTGCTGACAGCCGCCGCCGGGCTTCTGGTCATCATGGCCATTGCCAACATTAAATTACTGGAGTTCCGGCCGAGCCAGGCGTACAATAACCTTGCCGTTATCCTTAAACGGCAGGGCTTGATCGATGATGCGATCCGTGAGTATCGAAATGCCATTGAATCGGACCCGCGCTATCCGTCGCCCTATTATAACCTGGGTATTTTATACCTTGAACAAGGAAAATTTCCCGATGCGATCAATAATTTTAACGAAGCAGTCCGGCTTAACCCGTCATTCGGCAAGGCTTATGCGAAATTGGGGATAGCGTATGCCAATACCGGCGATCCAGGAAAGGCCCGTGCCTCCTGGCAACGATCGCTCGAGATCGACCCTGAGCAGCCCGAGGTGAGGGAATACTTAACCAAATACTGACATGATCCATAATAAAAAAATGGTTGTTGTCATGCCTGCGTATAATGCGGAACGGACCCTGAAAAAGACGTTCGACGGTCTGCCGCATGAATTTATCGATGAGATAATCCTGGTCGATGACGGCAGTATCGACAAAACGATCCTGGTTTCACGGTCGATCGGTATCACGACCTACGCGCATGACCGGAATAAAGGGTACGGCGCCAATCAGAAGACGTGCTACCGGCGTGCCCTTGAGACCGGGGCCGATGTGATCGTTATGATCCATCCCGATTATCAGTACGATCCGCGGCTGGTAACCGCCATGGGTTCTCTGGTGGCGCAGGGTATCTACGATGTAGTGCTTGCCTCGAGGATCCTCGGTGCCGGTGCGCTCAAAGGCGGTATGCCGTTCTATAAATATGTTTCCAACAGGGTGCTGACCTTTATCGAGAATATCGTCATAGGCCAGAAAGTGTCGGAGTACCATACCGGATACAGGGCTTTCTCGCGGGATGTGCTCACGAGACTTCCCCTGGGAGAGGATTCGGATGACTTTGTCTTTGATAACGAGATGCTTCTCCAGGCATTCTATTTCGGTTTTAAGGTCGGGGAGATCAGCTGCCCGACCAGATATAACGAAGAATCATCGTCGATAAATTTCGCGCGCAGCGTCGTCTATGGCTTAGGGGTATTAGGGGCATCCGCCGGTTATTTTTTTGCAAAGAGGAAGATCCGCAAGGTCCCGCTCTTCGATCCCGACGGGAAAAGGTTGTAAGATGAAGATACTGTTGATCTCTCCGCCTATGTGCGTCAATGATACCCCAAAATTTGTCTCCTTTGGGCTGGCATATATAGCGCAGGAATTGAAACGGAACAATCATCGCGTGGAAATACTGGATATAAACAGCAACCGTTTCCCAAAAGATGAGGTTACGGCACATATTAAGAACAGCGATCCGGATGTCATCGGCATAGGCGGATTGGTTACCGTGTACCCGTATCTTCACTGGCTTATTCCGGAAATACGCAGGTTAAAGGGGGCGGTACCGATAATACTGGGCGGGGCGATAGCCTCGTCTTTAAGCGAGAGATGTTTTGAGCGATTTGATATAGATTATGAAGTAATCGGAGAAGGGGAACGTACCGTCGTAGAATTGATCGGGGCGTTGGAGGGCGGCAAGGATCATAGGCCGGTTAAGGGTATAGGGTTCAGGGAACACGGAAAGGTCGTATTTACCGAGAAACGCCCCTTGATGGGATCTCTTGCGGACGTTCCGGTCATTGACTATAGCTGTTTTCCGCAGAATGAGCTATTGAAGAATGCGAACGGGGTATTTCAGATACACGTGCAAAGGGGATGTCCGGGGGCCTGCACCTTCTGTTTTAATTGCTTCCGTGTGGTAAGCAATGAGGTCCGATATCGCCCGGTAGATAACGTCCTGGAAGAAATAGAGACATTTAAAAATAGATATGACGTAAAATTATTTGCCTTAACCGGCGAGTGCGTGACATTTAACAGGGATTGGATCATCGGTTTTTGTAAGGAAATATTGAAAAGGGGCTTGAAAATACGATACAGGGTGACTTCACGGGCAGACAGCATCGATGAAGAAAAACTGGAATGGCTCAGGAAAAGCGGGTGTGTCGTAATGTCATTAGGCCTGGAGACGGGAAGTGAAAAAATAATAAAAATAATACGAAAAGGCATTACGGTACAAAAGGGCAGGGAAGCCGCATTGCTCGCAAAAAAGTACATACCGGAAATAGAGATCGGCATCATATTCGGTTATCAGGGTGAAGATGAGAACACGGTTCGTGAAACGGTCAGGTTCTGCAAGGATATCGGGGTAAAGCCGATCTGCCATTACGCTACGGCCTTTCCGGGCACCGAACTTTACAGGACGGCAGTTGCCGAAGGGCGTATAAAAGATGAGGAATCGTATCTCAGGGGGTTGGATACGATATCGATCTTTACCCCGTCGGCCAACCTGACAGATATGCCGGACGACAGGATGCCAAAGGTGCTATCCAAGGCTATTGCCGAGGTGCATAGCCATTACTTTTATAAGGATATGATGCAGGCAAAATTTTTTAAGCGTATATTCCGCTATTGCGCCGAGAACGGTCTTAAGAAAACATTCGAAAAAAGCTGCGGATCTTTTAGGAGGAGACGGTAATGCCTGGGAAATACTTACGTCCGCATAAAAACGTGTTGCTGGAAAATATAAGAACGGCCGTTATTCGCACAGTCTATGGGCCGCTTTGCCTGATGCCCTTTATTCGCCGGTGGTTTTTATTCTATCTGTTATCGGGGAAAGAGCAGCAGTCGTTAATTATGACGGGTGATCCCGTTCGTTTCGGTGCCGTCTGGTTGGCAATAGACGATATCGAAAAGACGCACATAGCCGGGGCATTTGCCGAGGCAGGGGTTTATCAGGGAAAACTCAGCAGGTATATCCATGAAAATGCCCCCGGCCGGAAATTATATCTTTTTGACACCTTCGAAGGATTCCCCGGGAAATACCTTAAGGGGAAAAAGGACGAGCGTTTTACGGACACCTCGGCCGCAATGGTCAGGGAGATATTAGGCGATTCCGATAATATTCTTATCAGAAAGGGGGTCTTTCCCGAGACTGCCCGGGATCTGGACAAAGAGACATTTGCTTTTGTCTCAATTGATTTTGATCTTTATGAATCGACCCTTGCGGCCTTAAGGTTTTTTTATCCCAGGATGAGTAAAGGGGGGTATATATTTTTACACGATTACGCCAACCCCGAATCGGAGTTCGGCGTTTCAAAAGCAACAAGCGAATTTTTAGGCGATAAACCCGGGCGCGTGATACGCATCCCCGATGCGTGCGGTTCCGCGATAATCAAGATAACCTGACATCTATTTAAGCAGATTTATATAATAGGGGGTGTTGTTCTCGACGGCCTCTTTAAGGAGGCTTGGTATTTCTTCGTTCTTTTCCGGCCATCGCGCGCGTATATTTGAGAATATTTTCATCACGTTTTTATCTTCTTCGGCCCAATGCGAAAACCCGTCGTGTATATAGTCCTTGCCTCTCCCGGCGCCTACGAGTTTAACCGGTATCTGTTCGTGATCGATATAATTTCTTATGGTCTCGAACGGCCGGTATAAAAGAAATGTCGTGATCGAATATAAAAACGGGATCTTTCCTTCAAGCGCCAGCCCAATCCCTATCCCGACCATAGCGTGTTCAGCCGCCCCGACGTTCATAAATCTGTCCGCAAAATCAGTTTTTATCGGGTCCCACATCTTATACCCGAGGTCCGCGGTAATGACCCATATCCGTTTGTTTATCGCCATTTGGCGGTATAGTTCGTCGGCAAAGCATCTTCGCATCAATACCGGCATTGTCTGTTTATTCATGATACTGCGTCCAGTGCTGATTTATAGTCGTCGGATGTCATCGTATAATAATGGGCATCCTGCCCTTTCAGGAACGCAAATTGTTCGACACAGGTGCTCGCCATTATGACCGCGGGTTGATCGGCCGGCGTTTGAGCCAGGGCGTTACCTAACGAATGCAGATCGTGGCCGTTGACCTTTAGCACGTTATACCCGAACCCGCTTATTCTTTTTAATAATGACGGTAACGAGATCGAGCAATAAGCGCCCCAACAGTTAAAATTAATTACGATCTTCAGATTGTTTATTTTTTGTTCGATACCGATCCTGAGGGCCTCCCACACGCTGCCTTCCGCAAATTCACCGTCGGAAGTCGAACAATAGACGTTTTTACTCCTGTCAGCTAATGCCATGCCCAAGGCAATGGGGAGCCCTTGCCCAAGGCTCCCTGACGATACCTCGATGCCGATCGCGGGGTTTCTGTCAGGATGGATATTAAGGGTGTCGATAACCGGTGATGCCAAAAGCCCTTTTTTTTCCAGGACCGCGTACAACGCCACACCGGCATGGCCGTTCGATAATATAAATTTCTCGTTGTCTTTTTTTGCCTCATAAATAGCGTAAATAATATCGATAGCAGTTAAACAGGACCCGAGATGGGACAGCCGCCGTTTATAGCTTATCTCGAGTATTCTGCGCCGCAGATATTTTTGTTCGGGTGTGAGCGCCGTTATTTCCATCGGTTATGCCTCATGCGCAACGTCATGCCGGTGTTTTGTCACGATATAGAGAAGAACCCCGTCAAGGGTTTTGGTCCTGGTTATTTTTAAACCATAACCCTTCAATACCTTAAAGAGCTCGTTTTTATAATGCTCATCCAGATGAACCTCTATTTCTATGTTATGTATGAACGGCAATACTTTTTTGAACCCATCGCTTTTGACGATATCTAGCTCGGATCCCTCTACGTCTAATTTCATGAAATCGACCCGCTCGATATGACACTGACGGAAAAGGTCCGGCATGGTCAACGTGGCAACCGATTCGGTCGGAGAGCCGTCGGACATTTTTATGTTCAATGAGCGCATGGTCGTATTGACCTGATTGTCGAAAAAAGGAACGTTATGGGCGGTCCGATCTGAAAGCGCTGCTTTTACAAGGTCGACATTGTCCCAACGGTTATCTCTTTTTGCCCGCTCCAGGAAGTTAAAAGACTCGGTGCTCGGCTCGACTACAATTATGCGTTTGGCATATCGCCGTGCGTATTGAGTGAAGAGGCCGATATTTGCCCCTATATCAAGTACGACCAGGTCTTTTTTTTCTTTAAAAAACCAGTCGTATATCCTGTCCACGTATATCTCTTTCAGGATTGCCCCGACGTATGAGTTTTTCCAGCTTTTGAAATAAATGTTCTCGTTATTCCATCGCCATACCTGGCAGGGCGCTTCTATGTCTTCCATGAGATTCATGGTCGCAAGTTTGAGAATATTCCCCGCATAAATCCTGCGGTAAAACTTATTCCGTATGTCTCTGATATGATTCCGCGTTTTTCTGAACAGTTCGATCTGTTGTGGCGTCAAGATCCTCAGTAAAAAATCGATGATGGCTTTGTTCGTAACGACCTCCTGACGCCTTACGAGAATGCGTCATTTTTTGATCTGCGCATACACAGGATAATTGGCCTTGAACCATTCCCAAGTCAGGGACAGGCCTTTTTCAAAAGTTACCTTTGGCGACCAGTTCAATAATTTCTTTGCCTTGGCAATATCGGCGACCCATGTATCGGTATCCCACATCCTCGGTTGCATTGCCTTCCAGCTTAGGTCCGTTCTTTTGCCGGTTACCTTTACCGCCTTTTCAACCGCTTCTTGAACGGAAGATTGGACGCCGGTGCCTATATTAAAGATCTCACCGGCAAACTGTTTTAGCCTGTCTACCAGGAGATATGCCTCGACCATATCATCCACATAAATATAATCGCGCGCGGTTTTTGGCGAAACCAGGTTCATCGTTTTCTTGAAATAGAGGGCATCCATGAGCGTGGGGATAAATCTCGTCGGTTCCTCATAGGGCCCGTATACGGAGAACGGCCGCAACGTCACTATGGGCTTTTTCTCTTCGCGGGCGACATGCGCGCACAGTAATGTCTGCGAGGATTTTGTCGCGGCGTAGTAGCTGGCCGGTTCGAGCAGGTCGGTTTCTTTCATAGGGAGTTTTTTAAAGCCATACTCCGAAGAACTGCCGGTATTGATAAAGAGTTCATAATCGATGCGGGAGGCGGCTTTAAGCAGGTTCCATGTCCCTAAGATATTTGTTTGAATTATTTTGTCGGCTTCGTTCTGGTACGAATATGCGCCGTTCGTCGCAAGGTGGTAAATGACCGCCGGCCGGACATTCTCGACGATCGTCGCCAGTTCGCCGGGGTCCGACAGATCGGAACTATGGCAGGTGACCTTATCCAGGATATCGTTGATCCGCCATGTCCTGGCCTCTTTTCGCAGGATGATATGTACCTTTTCGCCGTTTTTGATCAGCCTGCGGACCAGTTGAGATCCTATAAATCCCGTTGAGCCGGTAACCAAATATGCCCTTTGAGAAGGTAAGCCCATGATTAAGAACTCCAGTTAGCCGTTGACAAGGACCTTTTCAGGAATGAACGTACGAGAGTACAATACCGCCGGACAAGGTCGAGGACGATAAACAGAAAACAAAATCGGTTTACCAGTTTGAGCCTGCGCGAAACAAAAGGGTCTAACGATGCGTTCCATAATTTTTCGTTAGCCAGGAAGTATTCTCTGACATGGTTTTTAATAGGTTCGCCGGTATCAAATCTGTCGAATGCACAGGGCCATTTTATTACATCGTGAAAGCCAAGGCTCAGGTGCAGGTCTCTGTATTCCTCAAAAACCGGGATCAGGGCAGGGAACATGTCCAGCCGATAGCCGAGATTGTAGAGCCGTATGCATTTCGAGATCGAGCCGATATCGTTTATGGTTACCCCGCTAAAATGAAAAAAATACAAGGGTTCGCCGTCGACCTGCACGGCGCTGTTTTTTGTGCGGATATCCCGTTCGTGGAGGTTCCAGTAGGCAAGGTTACATCCCGGATTCTTTAAGATATAGACATTCTTAAAAATAAGGGGTAAGAGATTGAACCATGTTTGTTCGATATCAAACAGTTTTTTGCCCTTAAAAGGGATCGTCCTCTCCTTTAACCATCGAACGGCATTGAGGCCTTCATCGGTATTTGAAAGGCCTAAAATTCCCGCGTTAAACACGGGGCCGGCGACGATCGATTCTTCGACCACCCGGCCTTTTGAATCCCTGAAGGATCTCTGGGGTTTGATTATGTGAGGGGTGATGATGACGGAATAGTCGTTCAACAGGTCAAGGATGAACGAAATATCGTGTTTGACATAGATGTCGGAATCGAAATAGATTATCTTTTTAAAATGATATTTTTCGAATAAATATTCCAGGGCAAACGATTTTAAAAATCCGACTCGCTGGTAGGCGTTATAACAAAAACAATATTTTTCGATATGCGGGATACGCACGTCGTCCAGGGTGATCACATCGAAACTTTTCGCCTTGGCATCAAAACGATCGTCAGGCCGGTCCGCCAGCAATACATAGACCCTGATACCGGGATGAAATCGTTTGACGGATTTCGCGAGGGCTTCGGCAAAGGTAAAATAATTTTTTTGGACTATGGTAACTACCGCACAGTCGTTCATGTCTGTGGATGCCATAAAATTTATATTTTTATAGTATCATACTATCATCGGAATTCAATGATTTTTAACGGTTTTCGGCTACCCCCACAGATTCCTGTCTAGGCTCCGGTACGAGATCGCCTCGGAGACATGATACGCTTCGATGACCTCTTTGCCGTCCAAGTCCGCGATCGTCTTTGACACCTTTAATATCTTGTCATATGCCCGCGCGGAGATACCGAGTTCGAGTATCGCCATCTTGAGCAATTCCTCGGCCTCTTTATTAAGGATGCAGTATTTTTCGAGGAGCTTGCTTTCAAGATGGGCATTGAAAAGAACCCCGTCGTTTGTATAACGCTCCATCTGCATGGCGCGCGCCTTGTTGACGCGTTCGCGTATGACAGCTGACGGCTCGCCGCAACGTTTTTTGGAGAGGTCTTCGTACTTGAGCCGCGGGACCTCAAGATGGATGTCGATGCGGTCAAGGAGGGGGCCTGAGATCTTTGAAAGGTATCTCTGGATCTGCGGGGGCGTGCAATGGCATTCTTTTTTCGGATCGGTGAAGTAGCCGCACGGGCAGGGGTTCATCGCGGCTACCAGCATAAAACGGGACGGATACTGCAGGGTTTTTTCTACACGCGAGATCGTTATTGCGCCGTCTTCCAGCGGCTGTCTGAGTACCTCCAGGACATTGCGCTTGAACTCCGGAAGTTCGTCAAGAAAAAGCACGCCGTTATGCGCGAGGCTGATCTCGCCGGGCATGGGGATGGTCCCCCCGCCGACAAGGGCTGCGTCGGAAATGGTATGATGGGGCTCTCTAAAGGGGCGTGTCGCGATAAAACATCGTCGTGCGCTTAAAAGCCCGACCACACTGTGTATCTTTGTCGTCTCAAGCGCTTCATCGAACGTCATTTCTGACAGGATCGTCGGCAGGCGCTTGGCCAGCATGCTTTTGCCGGAGCCGGGAGGGCCGATGAGAAGAATATTGTGCGATCCGCTTGCGGCAACTTCAAGCCCGCGTTTGACATGTTCCTGGCCTTTCACGTCATTGAAATCGATCGCGTACGAGCAGTGCTCCTTAAAAAGACTCTCGACGTTTATTTTTTTTGGTTTTAATTCGATAAGCCCGTTTAAGAAATCCATGACTTCGCGCAGCGTTGAGAGCGGGTAGACGCTTTTATTATGGGCCGCCGCAGCCTCCTTGCCGTTGGCTTTCGGTATAATAATGGATGTCGTTTCAGGCATGTTGGTGGTTATGGGTAGAATGCCCCGTATCGGTTTCAGGTCGCCGTTCAATGATAATTCCCCGCAGATAATGAAATCATGTATACGGTCTTCCTTAACATACGCGCTGGCCGCTAAAATGCCGATGGCGATAGGGAGATCGAATCCTGCGCCTTCCTTTTTGAGGTCGGAGGGGGCCAGGTTTACCGTGATCTTTTTATCCGGGAACTTGAAACCCGTGTTTTTGATAGCCGCCTTAATGCGATCGCGGGATTCGCGAATGGCGGCATCAGGCAGTCCGACGACGGAAAATGAGGGGAGACCGTTTGCCAAATCGACTTCAACGTCTACTTCGTAAGAATCAATGCCGAG
>JAQURW010000007.1 GCA_028715425.1 Candidatus Omnitrophota bacterium | reverse complement strand
GACCGTATCCCAGAATGTCCCGGTCGATGAAACGAGCGCCTGCTGGACCGGGTTCTTTGTTTTCGCGGCTGCCGCGACGATCGGCGCGCTCCCGAGGCCGGCCTCATTCGAAAAAAGCCCCCGCGCCAAGCCATACCGTATCGCCTCACGGATCCCTGCGCCTAAAAACCCTCCTACCGCGGCCTGGCCCGTGAACGCGGAAGAGACAATAAGCGCTATCGTCTGGGGGATCCCCTTTACATTGCAGAAGAGCAGAATCAGGCATCCGCCCACATAAGAGACAGCCATGAACGGCACCATCCAAACGCAGGCGCGCGATATGGATTTTACCCCGCCGATTATCACCAGCGCCGTGAACAGGGCCATTACCATACCGCTCGTCCACGGCGGTATCCGGAACGTATCGTTAAGAAGCGCGGCGACCGAATTGGCCTGGACCATGTTCCCGATCCCGAAAGCCGCCACAGCGGTAAAACAGGCGAATAATATGCCGAGCCATTTGGCATGCATTCCTTTTTCGAGGGCGTACATCGGCCCGCCCGAATACTCGCCGCGGCTGTTCTGGACCCTGTATTTAATGGAAAGAACGGCCTCGGCGAATTTTGTCGCCATACCGAATATCCCGGTAAGCCACATCCAGAGGACCGCGCCGGGTCCGCCTAATGCCACGGCAGAGGCGACACCGACGATATTGCCGGTCCCGATCGTCGCGGCAAGCGCGGTCATAAGCGCTCCAAAATGGCTTATATCGCCCTTTACATGCGACCGTCTTGTAAATGAGAGTTTAAGCGCCCGGCCGATAAAAAGCTGAATGAAATTAAGGCGAATAGTGAGAAAGACATGCGTTCCGAAAAGAAGGATCAAAAGCGGAGGGCCCCACAGAATGTTACTTATCTTCGACAAAAGCTGTTCGATCATATTGAAAAATTATACCGTGTAATTTTGAAAAAGCCAAAACTTTCTTTTTATAATTTCTCAGGATGGTGGCGTACAACTTCTGCCTGGACCATGTATATGACATCCTCGGCGATATTGGTCGTGTGATCGCATATCCTTTCCAGGAACCGGGCTATCAACAAGAGCTGGACCGCCCGCGGGGCAGTGCTCCCGTCCCTGGCCATATAATCATCGATAAGCTCTTTTTGTATGGTATTACGCAGCCGGTCGGCTTCGGAGTCGGATAAGAGGACTTTTTTCGCCAGCAGGATATCGCCTTTGACAAATGCATCGATAGACATCTTTACCATACTTTGCGCAAGGGCCGCTAATTTCGGTATATCGACCAACGGTTTCAAAAGAGGTTTGCCGGCTATTTCGAGAGTACGCTGCGCTATATCCACCGCGATATCGGCTATCCTTTCCAGCTCAGAGTTGAGCTTCATCCCCGTCGTAATAAAACGGAGGTCTTTAGCCATAGGCTGGTACCGCGCGATGAGATCGATGCATTTTTCGTCTACGGTCAATTCCAGTTTGTCGATGCCGGCGTCGTTGTCTATGACGCTCTTGGCCATATCCTTATCCTGATTTTTCAATGCTTCGACGGACTTATAGATGGCCTCTTCGGCCAAAGCGCCCATTTTCAGGATATCTTTGTTCAATTCTTTCAGTTCCTGATCGACATATCGTTCCATGGCATACCTCCGATCCTATCCGTATCTCCCTGTTATATAATCTTCCGTCCGCCGGTCGCGCGGCGCCGTAAAGACCTGTTCTGTCCTGCCGAATTCTATCAATTCGCCCAATAACATAAAACCCGTATCGTCCGACACACGCGCCGCCTGCTGCATATTGTGCGTGACTATTATTATAGTATATTTGTTCTTTAGTTCACGCATTAATTCTTCGACCCTCGCGGTTGCCTGGGGGTCCAGGGTGGAACACGGCTCGTCCATTAACAGGACATCGGGTCTTACGGCAATAAGCCTGGCAATACACAGCCGTTGTTTTTGCTCCAACGATAACCTTAGCGCCGGCTCATTAAGCCTGTCCTTTATCTCATCCCATAAAAGAACATCCTTCAGGCTTCTCTCGACTATTTCGTCCAGGCCGTCCCGGGTAATACGCCCGGCATGGATCCGCTCACCGAAAACAATATTCTCGTAGATCGAAAGCGGGAACGGATTAGGCCGCTGGAATACCATCCCGACTTTTTTACGCAAGGTCACCAGGTCCGTCCGGGGCAGCAGCATATCGGCGCCGTCAATAAGGACTTCCCCTGTCA
This sequence comes from Candidatus Omnitrophota bacterium, assembly GCA_028715425.1. Lineage (GTDB taxonomy): Bacteria > Omnitrophota > Gorgyraeia > JABMRN01 > JABMRN01 > JAQURW01. Next base: position 20,205 of record JAQURW010000007.1, on the reverse strand, counting down.
CGCGCACACCGTCGATCAGATCGTTCATGCGGTTGAAGACCCTGAGGAGCGTCGACTTTCCGCATCCCGAAGGCCCGATCACGGCGGTGATCCTATGTTCCGCTATGCCCGCATTAACATTCTTCAGGGCCCGGAACGTACCGTACCATAGATCAAGATTTTTGGTTATAATTTTGTCTGTCATCCGAATTTTCCCCTGATGTAACCGTCGGTGCGCTTATCTTTAGGCGCGGTAAAGATCCTGTCCGTCTCGTCCAGCTCTATAAGCTCGCCGTTTAGGAAAAAGGCCGTCCTGTCGCCGACCCTGGCCGCCTGCTTTACGTTATTGGTCACTAAAACTATCGTGTATTTTTCTTTGAGTTTGACCATCGCATCCTCGACCTTTGCGGTAGATATGGGATCAAGCCCGGAGCAGGGCTCGTCGAATAAGATCACTTCCGGCTCGACGGCAAGAGTCCTGGCGATGCACAAACGCTGCTGTTGCCCTCCGGAAAGCTTAAACGCCGATTCGCCCAGCCGGTCCTTGACCTCATCCCACAGGTAAGCCTCTTGTAACGACCCTTCGACGGTCTTCTCCAGGGCCTTTTTGTTCTTCATGCCGTGCATCCTTATGCCGTACGCCACATTGTCGAAGATCGACAAGGGGAGCGGCAGCGGCAACGCGAACACCATGCCTATTTTTTTTCGCAACAACCCTATATCGATATCGTTAATATTTTCCTGCTCGAGCCGTATGGTTCCGGCCATTTTAAAATTAAGGGTCAGATCGCTTAAACGGTTAAGCGTCCTTAAGAAGGTGGTCTTGCCGCTATTGGAAGGACCGATCACGCTTACTATCTCGTTGGCCTCGACCGCCATGCTCACCTTTTTCAGGGCATGAACGGGACCGAACCATACATCAAGATCCCTGATATCGAATTTTACCATTTTTTCATCTTTCTGAACTTGTAGCGGATAACGATTGCGATCAGATTCATCATGAGAACCAGCATCAATAAAACTAACGCGGTCCCATACCGTATTTTTTCATCGACATTGGGCACTTGCGTCGATATCACGTACAGATGGTACGGCAGGGCCATAGCCTGGTCGAAGACAGACGCAGGCAACCGCGGGAGATAGAACGCCGCAACCGTAAAAAGGATCGGGGCCGTTTCCCCGGCCGCCCTTCCCAGGCCTAATATAGTTCCGGTCAATATTCCCGGTATGGCATTCGGAAGAACGATATGCCGTATGGTCTGCCACTTGCTCGCGCCCAGGGACAGACTTACCTCGCGGAAAGAATAGGGAACGCTCTCCAGGGCTTCGCGCGACGTGGTAATAATAACGGGAAGTATCATGATGCCGAGGGTAAGCGAACCCGACAGAATCGAAGCCCCGAATTTAAAAAACACCACGAACAGGGCAAGGCCAAAAAGCCCGAAAACCACCGAGGGAACGCCTGCCAGATTAACGATCGCTAATTTTATAAGGCGCGTGAGAAAATTATCTTTTGAATATTCGCTTAAGTATATGGCCGCCAGAAGCCCTATAGGCAGGGCAAATATAATAGCCCCGGTCACCAGATATATCGTTCCGACGATAGCGGGGAATATGCCTCCCGCGCGCATCCCGTGTCTCGGTATATCCGAAAGGAACTGCCAGTTGATAGCCGGCAGCCCTTTCTGGACGATAATGACGACGATCAACCCCACCGGCACTACGATCAAAAGCGTCGCCAGCAATAAGAAGAAAAAAGCGATCCGTTGGGTCCGGTAAGGGTTCCTCATTATTCTCTCTTATGCAAAAAAAGGTCCGCAGTTACGTTGATGGCAAAACTGATAACAAAGAGAACGATGCCTATCGCAAATAAGGCAAAATAATGCTCGGCGCCGACTACGGCTTCGCCCATTTCAGCGGCAATCGTAGCAGTCAGGGTCCTCACCGGGACCAGAATGCTCTTCGGCAAGACGGCAGCGTTCCCGGTGATCATCATGACCGCCATCGTTTCGCCGATGACCCTGCCGATCCCGAGCATGACTGCGGCAAGTATACCGCTCGATGCGGCGGGAAGCATTACCCGCCATATCGTCTGCCATTGTGTCGCGCCCAGCGCAAGGGCCCCTTCCTTATAGGTCTTGGGGACCGAATATAACGCATCCTCTGCGATCGAGACAATGGTCGGCATGGCCATAAAAGCCAGCATTATGGAACCGGCTAAAGCCGTCAGGCCGGTCGGCAGATGAAAAACCGTTTTCACTAAAGGGACGAGCGTCACCATGCCGATAAATCCCAACACAACGCTCGGGATAGCCGCCAATAATTCGATCCCTGCCTTGAGGATTTCTTTGATCTTGAGCGGGGCTATCTCGGCTATATAGATCGCGCAGCCTACGCCGATCGGAATGGATATGGCGGCCGCTCCTGCCGTAACCAGAAGCGAACCGAGGATCAGGGGCAGTATCCCCAGTTGAGGCGGTTCCGAAATGGGGTACCAGCTCTTGCCGAACAGGAACTTAAAAAGCCCTACGGACTTAAATACCTGGATACCTTCCTTGAGCAAAAAAATAAAGATAAGCGCCACGAAGAATATCGAGGCCAACCCGCAGATCAGGATCAGTTTTTCGATGATTATCTCTTTAAATTTACGCATCGCTCTTATTGTGTGACCGGCACAAAATCCGTAGCCAGGACAATGTCCTGCCCTTCTTTAGAAAGCGCAAAATCGACGAATTTCTTTACCAGGCCTCCGGGGACACCGTTGGTATAGAGGAATAAAGGCCTTGAAATAGGATATTTGCCGTCCACGACGTTGGCTATTACCGGTTCTTCGTATATTGAATTTTCGTCTTTGGCTATGGCAACGGGTTTTTGCTTTTTCGAGATATAGCCCATCCCGTAATAGCCGATCGCGGCGGGATTCCCGGCAACCTCGTCGGCAATGGCTTGCGACGACGACAGCATTAACGCTGCCGGCGCAAATTCTTCTTTGCTCGCAGGGTCGTTCTTTCTCAATACGTGCTCCTTAAAGTAGACATGGGTCCCGGAGTTGACTTCGCGCGAAAGTATCACTATCGTTTCATCGTTGCCGCCGACCTCTTTCCAGTTAGCGACCCTCCCCGTAAAGATATCCGCGAGCTGACTCAAGGTAAGCCTTCCTACCGGGTTGGCAGGATTTACGACGACCGCCAGTCCGTCCAACGCGACTTTTATCTCGTTAGGGTTTATGCCTTTTTGCTTCGCGAGGGCGATCTCTTTCTCCTTGATATTCCGTGAGCTCATAGCGATGTCACAGGTGCCGCTTATGAGACTTGAAATCCCGGTTCCGGAACCTCCGCCGGTTACCGCAACGAAATCGACCGGATCGTTTTCCATATACTTTTCAGCCCACGCCTGGCCTAAATTCACCATAGTGTCCGACCCCTTGATCTGTATCGCATTTTTGTCTTTCGCAGACAGGCCGCTCGCGTCCCGGAGGCCGGCAGGCAGCCATGCAGACGTTACAAATGTTACGAAAGCCATGATCAACAGCAATTTTTTGGCCATAGATCCCTCCTTGTTCTTATCAAGTATACTTTTTATATATTATAGGCGTGTCAACAACGGGTAAAATCCGTGTAAAATTTAAAAGGATACTATGCCGTGGGAAGGATAAACCAGAACGCGGACCCGAATCCTTCGGCGCTTTCGACGCCCACGCTGCCGTTATGCAGTTCGACGATATGTTTGACGATGGCAAGGCCGAGGCCTGTCCCGCCGAGTTCGCGCGAGCGCGCCTTATCGACCCGGTAGAACCGCTCGAAGATGCGGGGGAGATCTTTCCCCGGGATACCGATGCCCGAATCCTCCACGATTATTTTTATCGCGGCGTCTTCCTCCCGGCTGTAAACCCTGACGCTTCCCTTGTCGTTATTGAATTTTATCGCGTTATCGATAAGGTTCGTCAAGACCTGCTCGAGCCGGTCTTTATCGGCATTGATCGACAAGCCTTCGGGCAATTCGTCGGCGATCGCTATATTTTTTTTCTTTGCCTGCGCCTTAAATCCGAGTATAACGCCCTCTGCAAGCCGGCGCAGATCGACATCCTTCTTATCGAGGGTTATTTCCCTGGATTCCAGATGGGCTAAGGACAAGAGGTCATTAACGAGATTATTGAGCCTTTCGGCATGTTCCCGGATGATCGTCACAAAGGTGCGGTTATTCTCCCTGTCGTCCAGGGCTCCTTCGAGAAGCGTCTCGACAAATCCCTTGATCGAGGTAAGCGGTGTTTTCAACTCATGGGATACATTGGCGACAAAATCGCTGCGCACGGTTTCAAGCCGTCGTATCTCGGTTATATCGTGAATAACAACCAGGCACCCGGTGACCGAGGTGTCGAAAATAGGGGCCGCATTGACCTCGAATATCCTGTTTACCGGATACCTGAGCGTTAACTCCAGAGAGGCGACCTCTCCCTTTCTTAAAACGGCGCCGATAACTTCGGAAATATCGTTATTACGGATAGCCTCCAAGAACATCTTCCCTTCCGCGTTTTTTTTAGCGACACCGAATATTTTCTCGATCGTGGGATTTATGGAGATAATGCGGCTTTCCTTATCGACGATAATGACCCCTTCGATCATGCTGTTAAATACCGCGGCGAGTTTCTGGTTCTGCGCCTTGATCTCCCTGATCTTATCCTCGATATCCTGGGCCATCTTGTTCAGGGTATCCGCAAGCTCCCCGATCTCGTCTTTAGGCACACGGATCACCCGTCGGCTGAAATCACCTTCCGAAAACCTCCGTGAGATCTGGATCATCCTGTTGATCGGCCCGATGGTTTTTCGTGCCACGAGCGACCCTAAGACAAAAGCCAGGACAAGCGAAAAAACAAATCCGGCAAAAACTATTTTCCTGATGACGGACAGCGTATCCTTGACGCTCGAAAGCGGCAGCGCCAATCGCAGGACACCGATACTCTCATTATGGTCCTTGATAGGCACAGCGGCATAGAGCATATCTATTTTGAGCGTCGGAGAATACCGCGTATCGATACCTATGGCGCCGGCCAAAGCGGTCCTTACCTCCGGCCGGCCGATATGATTTTCCATGTCGGGGATATATTGCTGCGGTTTTTCGGAATCGGCAAGGACTACGCCCTTCTTATTAATGATCGTGATGCGGCATTTCGTTTCCGGGCTGATAGATTTCACTAACGTATCTAAGGAGGCCCGGTCTTCTTTTGTTATGTTATCGGCGGCAATCAGATCTTCGATCAGGCGCCCCTGGATCACCAGAGAGGATTCGAGGTTCCGCAGGGAATTCTTTTCCAGGCTTTTATCTAAAAAGAACGCGACAAGGGCAAACGATACCAGTATCACGAAAACGTACGAAAAGATCAGTTTCAGTTTAAAACTTCTTTTAAATGCCAGCCATCTCTTAGGCTTCATGGTCGAACCTGTATCCGTAACTTTTTACGGTAACGATATGCCTGGACGCGCCTTTTAATTTCTTGCGTAACGTTTGAATATGCACGTCTACGGTGCGGGTTTGGATCTCGGCGGCATGGTCAAACCCCCATACGGTATCGAGCAGATAGTCTCTCGATAAAACCCTGCCTTGCGATCGCATCAGGACTTTAAGAAGCTCGAATTCTTTTGCCGTAAGGTCTACCTGCCTGCCCTTAACGGTCACCGTGATCTTTGCCGGGTCTACGGTTATATCCCCTAAAGCCAGCACCCCGGGGAACCTGTCTTTTTCTTTACCGCGGCGCAATACGGCCTTGATCCTGGCGGCCAGTTCCCTGAGGCTGAACGGCTTGGCCACATAGTCATCGGCACCCAGCTCAAGCCCTACGACCTTATCCGCTTCCTGGCTCTTGGCCGTAAGCATGATTATCGGTATCGACGCGGTCCCGGCATCTCCTTTAAGGATCTTACAGACTTCCAGCCCGTCTATCCCGGGAAGCATCAGGTCCAGGAGGATCAGGTCCGGATGTTTGTTCTTAACGGAATCCAGCGCCCCCTCCCCGTCGCGGACCGACAGGGTCTTAAACCCTTCTTTCTTGAGGTTATATTCAAGCATCTTGACGATGTCTTTTTCGTCTTCGACGATTAAAATGCATTCTTTCACTTTTTTACCCTGCCGTTTTTTATCCGGGTATATTCTACACCTGAAAAGGAAAAATAAGAAAGGAAAAGGCGCAGTTATTTATAACTGCGCCTTGTGGATCCTTCGATAGCGTCGTTTGTTATCTAACGGCCGCTATTGTTACGCTTTGAGAAACAATCTTTGCAGTATACAGGGCGGTCTTCTTTGGGCTTAAAAGGAACTTCGCATTCCTTTTTACATTCCGCGCAGATCGCCTTGTGCATTTCTCTCGGACCACCGAATCCTCTGCTGCCGAACCCTCCTCCATCTTGATACCCCATGTTACTCTCCTTTATTTGTGCTCGTTAAAGCCACATCAGCGCCCGGGACCAGCTCCGGCCCCGTACTATCCTGAGGCGCCATGTTCTTTCGTTCCAGCTTTCGCTGCATTTTTGCTTCTTTCTTCTTTTTCCTTGCCTGCTCCTTTTTAAACTTTATGTATGAATAATTAGTCTTTGCCAATATGCCCTCCTTTCGTGATCGAAAGCGTTTTGAAATTCTTGGTAAGCCATGACAGGACCGCTATCTGCCTTTTTACCTGGGCGATCGGCCTGGCCGGAACCCCCCAAACAACGGAGTTCTTTTTTATTACGCCTATGACGCCGGTCTTGGCCGCAATGGTCACATTATCTTCTATTTTAACATTATCCGCAACGCCTACCTGCCCGCCCATCGTGACATCGTTCCCGATAGTAGTGCTGCCGGAGATCCCGCATTGGGCAGCCATAAGCACATTCTTGCCGATCTTGACATTGTGCGCGATCTGGCACAGGTTATCGATCTTGGTCCCTGCGCCGATGACGGTATCGCTCAGCGATCCGCGGTCTATCGTGGTATTGGCCCCTATCTCAACGTTATCTTCTATTATCACGGATCCCAGCTGAGGGAATTTGTATATCTTGCCTTCTTCTTTCACATAACCAAACCCGTCCGACCCTACCACCACGCCGGCATGAAGAATAACGTTTTTCTTCAACTTTGTATTTTCATACAACGTAACATTCGGATAAAGATGGCTGAACGGCCCGATCTCGGAATTCTTTTTTATTACACAGTTACTTTCGATGACGACATGGTCGCCTATAACGACACCGTCTTCCACCACTGCCCCGGCGCCTACCCAGACATTGCCCCCGAGGGTTGCGGAACCCGCAATAGCCGCCGTGGGATGCACATAAGCGTTCTTACTCTCCTGCCTATGGAAAGTATTATAAATGATCAGGAACGACAGTTTCGGATTTTTGACCCTGATAAGCGACTTTGTGGATTTCCTGGTGGAATCGCCGGTCAGGATGCAGGAAACGTCGCTATGTTCGGCGCTTGCCAGATGCGCTTCATCGACGGCAAAGGTAAGGTCGCCCAGCCGGGCTGATTCTATGCCGCTCAATCCCGTGATATTGATATCCTCATCGCCTTCGGCTACGCCTTTCACCAATAATGCCAACTCTTTTATCTTCATAACCATAACCTCCCCTTACTGCCTGCTACCCTGCAACAGCCTGCAACCGCTCGCGCACGAGATCGCGCAACCCCGCATAATCCGCAGGCCCGTAAGCCGATGTGTCGATGCTCGGTAATATTACGACCCGGCCGGATACCTTCGTTTTAAAGACCCAGCCGCCTTTCGGGATGGCGTCTCTCGTGCCGCCGATAAATACCGGCAGCACGGGTTTTTTCTCTTTTATGGCAAGTTTGAAAGCGCCGTTTTGGAACCCGTTCATTTCGTCGGTGCCGCTCCGCGTCCCTTCCGGAAAGAATAACATGCTGACACCCGCTCTGAGCCATCCTGCTGCCTGTTTGTAGACCGTTTTTATGCTGCTATAGTTTCCCCGTGAAAGTATGACGTGATTGTTGACCCAAAGCAGCCCTCCTATAAACGGCAATTTGAGAAGCTCTTGTTTTGCCACCCACTTGAAATACATGCGTGTCTGGTAAAGAACTATTATATCCGCCAGGCTCTGATGATTGGCCACTATGACATAGGTCTGACGGCGATCGATAGTGTCCAATCCTTCCACCGATATCTTCCAAAAAGGGTTAAGGGCAACGAGCGTATCCGACCACCAGAAACATTGCGCATGCACCAGTTTTTCCCTGTTAGCTATCGGTAGGGGAATGATTTTGATAATAAGGCTCGCCAAAAATGCGGAGGCCGTAATTATAGCGCCGGCAACCCATATCATTATCGAAATAACAAATCTCAATTAATGTGTCCTGCGTTGTCCGTAATAATTCCTCTTATTATTCCCGTGAGGGCGAAAACTTTTGGATGCCACACCTTGCGGGGCCACAAAACTTTCGGCGGCAAATTCCGGATGCCGGGAAACAGGCAACACTGCTTTAGTGATCCGTTCGATATTCCTAATATCGTCTTTCTGGTCGGGCGTTGCAAACGAGATAGCGCGGCCCTCGTGTCCGGCCCGCGCGGTCCTGCCTATTCTATGCACATAATTTTCCGCGTCTTCAGGCAGGTCATAGTTTATAACAAGCTCTATGCCGATAACGTCGATGCCCCTCGAGGCTATATCCGTCGCTACCAGCACTCGGTATTTCCCGGTCTTAAAACCTTCCAGTGCTTCTTTTCTCTGGCCGAGCGAACGGTTGGAATGTATCTCGGCAGCGTTATATCCTATCCCTTTTATAAAACGCGTGATCTTCGCGGCGCCGATCTTGGTCCTGGAAAACAATAAAACCGAGCCTTTGTATTGCGCCAATATTTTTTCCAGAAGCTTCCGTTTCGATTCTCTATTCACAATAAACAATTCCTGGATAACATGTTCGGCCACGGTCCCCGAAGGCGCTATTTCGATATTTATAGGGAGCCTCATATGCGCCGTGCCTATAGTTATAATCTGGGGCGGTATCGTCGCGGAGAAGAGCATCATCTGGCGGTTTTTAGGGATATATTTAAGTATCTGCTCGATCTGAGGCTGAAATCCCATGTCCAGCATGCGGTCGGCTTCATCAAGGACAACAATATTCATGAATGCCAAAAGGATGTTACGCTGGTTCATGTGGTCGACAAGCCGGCCGGGCGTGGCTATGATAATGCGCGGATTCCTTTTCAGCGCCTGTATTTGAAGATGCATGGAAGCCCCGCCTATTATAACGGCCGATCTCATGCCGAATAGCGGCGCCAGTTTCTGGAATGTTTCATCGACCTGTATGGCAAGCTCCCTGGTAGGCACAAGCACCAGGCAGTTTCCTTTATTCTGCGACAGCCTTTGTATAATCGGTATCGCGAACGCCAGTGTCTTACCGGTCCCTGTCTGCGCGACAGCGATAATGTCCTTGCCTTCCGCCGCTATCGGAATAGCCTTGTGCTGGATAGGCGTCGGCACGGTGAATTTCATCCGGTCGAGTATCTCGAGGATCTTAGGCGCTATCCCGAGGCCGTAAAAAGAACCTTTTGCCTGCGGTATCGACGATTGGGTCATTATTCACACCTGGCTTCTGAAAATACGGGTAATTCTTTTAAAATAGCGGCGCGCTGATGGGCGTGGCAGTAGGTGCCCGGATTATATATGCTCAATACCTGTTTGCAACCCTTGACCTTGCATACCCTGTGTCTTTTGTGCGTTACAATTTTTTTTGACATGGAGGTCCTTTCTTAGGGGTCAGCTATGGAGGCCTATAAATAAAAAGCCGCAAGGTCAATAAAACACGTCCCACGCGGCTTGAAACTTAGATTTGTCTTATCAATCACATATCATAATACCACACGTATGCCTTTCTGTCTATGGTTATTTTCTTTTTTAGCCTTCCTGCCCGAAAAAAGCATCCCTCTCGCATACATGAAACTATAACATGTTTCGTCATAAAAAAAACCTCGTTCTGAAGTAAAGCGCGACATTAACCAAACTGATCAGGACAGGCACCTCAACCAGTGGGCCGATAACCGCTGCGAATGCCGCGCCCGAACCTATACCGAAGACTGAGACCGCAACGGCAATGGCAAGCTCGAAGTTATTACTCGCGGCGGTAAAGGCCAATGTCGCAGTTTTCTCGTAGCCTGCATCGAATTTCCTGCCCATATAAAAAGAGACCAAAAACATAACTACAAAATAAATGAGCAGAGGTATCGCTATCCTTACTACATCAAGAGGAATTTTAACGATATATTCGCCTTTCAAAGAAAACATGACTACGATGGTGAATAGTAAAGCGATTAAAGTAATCGGAGATATCTTTGGAATGAACTTCTTCTCATACCATTCCCTGCTTTTGAACTTTATCAAACTAAAGCGTGTCGCAATACCTGCAATAAACGGAATGCCGAGGTAAATAAATACGCTCTGCGCAATCTGGGCAATAGTTACGTTCACCGCGACACCTTTTAACCCAAACCAGGCAGGGATGATCGTTACGAATACCCAGGCATAAACGGAATAAAACAATACTTGGAAAATGGAATTGAATGCGACAAGGCCTGCGCAATATTCCGTATCGCCTTTAGCCAGCTCATTCCATACGATCACCATGGCAATACACCTGGCCAAACCGATCATTATTAAACCTATCATATATCCCGGATAGTTATGGAGAAAGACTATCGCTAAAAAGAACATTAAAACAGGTCCGATGACCCAGTTTTTCACAAGCGAAAGGGTCAATACCTTTATATTCCGGAACGCGTCTCCCAACTCTTCATATTTGACCTTAGCTAACGGCGGATACATCATGAGGATTAATCCGACGGCAATCGGGATATTAGTCGTGCCGACCTGAAACCTATTCCAGAAATTCACGATCGGCGGATAGCCATATCCCCAGCCGACGCCTATTGCCATGGCAAGGAATATCCACACGCTTAAATATCGCGATAGAAATGATAGCTTTTTCCCGGCATGCCCGGTCATTTCTTCCTCTTTTCTGCGCTCACCTTTATACTTGCAACCGAATGCTCAATTTCCTTTAAATCATCCAGGCTGACCACGGGACTATTTTTTACAACTTTGGCAGTCGCGTCATTGGCCATCGCCTCGACCGGATAAAATGTCTCGCCGACAACCTTTATGTTTTCGAAGCCCGCTTCCTTAATATAGTTTAAATAATCTTTTTTGAAACTAGCCCCTGCAAGGCAGCCAACATATGCTTCGACTGAGTCTTTGATGGCCCGCGGCAGATCTTTGACAAGGACCAGATCAGACACCATTAATCTGCCTCCGGGCTTTAATACCCTGAACGCTTCATCGAATACGCCCTTTTTATCCGGCGACAGATTGATAACACAGTTAGAAATAATAACATCGACGGCATTGTCTTCGACCGGAAGATTTTCGATTTCGCCAAGGCGGAATTCCACATTCGCGTATCCGCCCTTTTTAGCATTTGCGTGGGCTTTTTCAACCATCTCCGTCGTCATATCGACACCGATAACACGGCCTGCGTCCCCGACTCTTTTAGCCGCAAGGAATGCGTCAAATCCCGCCCCGCTTCCAAGATCAAGCACTATATCGCCTTTCTTTAACGAAGCCAAGGCTACGGGATTACCGCACCCAAGGCCTAAATTGGCGCCCTCCGGCGCAGAGTTTATATCATCCGTACTATATCCAACCTGCCTACTTATATCTTCTGCGAGATTAGCGCTTCCGCAACAGGATTTGGTCGGACAGCACGATCCGCCTTGTTGAGCTATCTTAGCATAACCATCACGCACTATCTTTTTCATATCTCTTCCCTTTGCGTTCATTGTTACCTCTTCTTTCTTGCTATAATTTTGCAGCAACCGCCTTCAATTTTAATGGCTTTTATATTTACCAGGGCATCCGCAATCTTCTTATGCGCAGACGCTATGATCCTGGAAAATGTCGGACGGGATATCTTCATTAATTTAGCCGCCTTCTCTTGCTCCAACCCCTCAAGGCAGGCAAGCCGCACCGCTTCAAACTCATCGATACTTAAACACACGCCGTCGAGTTTACTTGCAGGCGCGCATTGGGGCCTAAAGCATCTCTCGCCCGGCAAACACTTAACCCATCTTGTCTTTTTAGGCCTCATTGATTAACCCCCTGGTTATGAACATATGTTCATAACTATTTTATCACTTCTCATATCAATGTCAATAAGTAAAAATATACCGCCCCCCATGTTACATTACACCTTATGGGGAAGATATTATCGTCAGATTGTCGAAAAGATTGAAGGAATTACGGAAGAAACACGGTTATACACAACAGGAATTAGCAGAACTGGCTGATCTTGAATATAAGCACATTCAGCGGCTTGAAAGCAACAACCCGTGTGATGTCAAACTTACTACCCTAGAAAAACTCGCCAAAGCCTTTAAAATATCCATTTCAAATCTCATCTCTTTATAATTCCACAGATAGCTTGGTGTCCAAAAAGTGTCCAGTAAACACCGTAAAATATATAAAGAGGTATAAGGTAATAGAAAAGAAAAAGGCGCAACTTTTGGTATAAACCCATTAGTTACGCCTTTTTACGGTGGCCCTTCGACGCGCTCGCCTGCCGCGAAGCTCCTGCTCGCTTGCTCAGGGCCATGGTGAGCAAGAAAAAAGCCTCCGGAGATTTAACTCAAGAGGCTTTTTTCGCGTCGAACCATGGTAGCCCCATGGGGATTCGAACCCCAGTTTTCAGAATGAGAATCTGGCGTCCTAGGCCGGACTAGACGATGGGGCCGTGGAATGGCGCCGGCCGTGAAACGGCCGGCGCCACTACCTATCGAAAGCTATGCGTCCTGATTTCAATGCGCGAGAATTTACTGATTTTCGAAGAAAATCGGAAAATTCGAGCCATTGGTTGAAATCGGGACCATGTTAAGCTTTCGATATGGCTTGTTCCAAAACTATCAAATGTCAGTTACTGTCGATGAGTCGCCCTAAAATCAAATCATGGCATCTTAACCGAATTCTATACATGGTCTCGATTTCATGCTATGCGAAAAATCCCTTCGGTATTTTTCTACATAGAAATCGAGACGCATAGAATTCGGTTCATGAGGGGCCGCTCCGCGGCCCCTCATAGTGGTGCGAGAGGAGGGATTTGAACCCTCAAGGGTTGCCCCATACGCCCCTCAAACGTACGTGTATACCAATTCCACCACTCTCGCTAGAAAATTTTTCTTCGAAAAATTTTCATGCCGAAAGCTATGCGTTTCGATTTTATGTGCCAAAATTCTAAATTTTACGCAGGAAATTTTAGAATTTTGAGCCATGATTAAAATCGGAACCATGCTTAGCTTTCGGCTATGTCAAATATCCTACATTTCTGAACCATGTTCTGATCCCGGGGCAAGCCAGATAATCGTTACCTTCAGGGACAACATTATATCCCACCGCCCATGCCCGTGTCCACAAAATTTACCGTTTTCCCTCTATCTTAGCCCAGCTGTCCCGTAACGTCACGGTCCGATTAAATACCGGCCTCCCCGGAACGCTATCAACGGGATCGACATAAAAATATCCCAGCCGTTCAAACTGGAAACGCGCTCCCGGCCGAGCGTCCTTAAGACTCGGCTCGACCGGACAGGCCGTGAGAACCTCGCACGAGCGCTGGTTCAGGGTCGTTGTAAAATCAGCCCCCTCAGGAACATCATTGGGGTCCCGTTGGGTAAAAAGGCTATCATAAAGCCGCACCTCTGCCCTATAGGTATCGCGGGCAGATACCCAATGGATGGTCCCCTTCACCTTTCGTCCGTCGGGAGAATCTCCTCCTCGTGTCGCAGGATCGTACGTGCAATGCACTTCAACGATCTTTCCCGCATCGTCTTTTTTGACGCCGGTACAGGTAATATAATAAGCATAGCGCAGGCGCACTTCCTGTCCGGGAGTAAGCCTGAAAAACTTTTTCGGCGGCTCTTCTCGGAAGTCGTCCTCTTCTATAAATATCTCTTTTGAGAACGGGACCTTGCGCGTCCCCATGGACGGGTCTTCGGGATTATTAATGGCGTCGAACTCTTCGGTCTGATTTTCAGGATAATTATCGATAACGACCTTGAGCGGCTTTAGTACCGCCATAACGCGGGCCGCTGTCTTGTTCAGTTCCTCGCGGATACAGTTCTCTAAAACGGGAAGATCTATAATACTGTCCATCTTTGCCACCCCGATACGCTCGCAAAACGTCCGCACCGACGACGGGGTGTACCCGCGGCGCCGGAACCCGGAAATGGTCGGCATGCGCGGATCGTCCCAGCCGTTAACAAGTTTTTTGGTGACCAGTTCAAGCAGTTTCCGTTTGCTTAAGACCGTATGGCTGAGATTAAGGCGCGCGAATTCTATCTGCTGCGGGTGATGAACGCCGAGCTCTTCCAGGATCCAGTCGTACAGCGGCCGGTGCACCTCAAATTCAAGCGTGCAAATCGAATGGGTTATCCCCTCTATAGAATCGCACAACCCGTGCGTGTAATCATACGTCGGATAAATGGCCCACGTGTTTCCTGTTCTATGATGGCTCGTCTTCCTGACCCGGTAAAAGACCGGATCGCGCAAGAGCATGTTCGGATGAGCCATGTCTATTTTGCCCCTGAGCACCTTCGACCCGTCCGGGAATTCGCCTGACTTCATGCGTGTGAAGAGATCGAGGTTTTCATCGGCACTGCGATTACGATAGGGGCTTTCCTTGCCGGGTTCGGTCACTGTCCCGCGGTATTTTCTCATTTCGTCGAGAGACTGGTCGCACACGTACGCCTTGCCTTTTTTGATCAGGACAACCGCGTAATCATATAATTTCTGGAAATAGTCGGACGCGTAAAAAAGCCGGTCATCCCAGCTGAATCCCAGCCACTTTACGTCTTCCATAATAGAATTCACATATTCGGTCTCTTCGGTCTCGGGATTGGTATCGTCAAAGCGGAGGTTCGCCAGACCCTTATAATCCCGGGCCAGGCCGAAATTCAGGCAGATGCTCTTGGCATGGCCGATGTGAAGATACCCGTTCGGCTCGGGCGGAAACCGCGTATGCACGCGGCCGTCGTTCTTATTGGCCGCGATGTCCTTGTCTATGATCTCGCGGATGAAATTGGTCGGTTTGGTTTGATCCATAACCTTTTCTGCCTTGCTTAAAGGTGGTTCGACGCGCTCGCTTCGCTCGCTTGCTCACCACCATCCTGAGCAAGCCCCGCCTAGAGTTAAACTCATGGCGGGGCGCGTCGAAGGATGGTTGGCGGACTAGGATTTGAACCTAGACAAGCAGATCCAGAGTCTGCTGTGCTACCGTTACACAATCCGCCAGTTTTGCCGGGGTTTCTCGGTGAGCAAAACTGTCCCAAAATCAATGCGTTCCGATTTTATGCGCGCAGAATTTCTGAAAGAAATTTGCGCCATGTTTAAAATCGGAACCATGTTTTGATTTTGGGGCATTGTTCCCCATCCGTTGCCCCTAATGTCAAACTCCCTCGGGCGAACACATGGCTTTTCGGGCCTAGGTTCGCATCTACCGTATCTCACGCGCAAACGCGCGATATCCTCTCAATGACCTTCTCCTGCCCCAGCACTTCCATCATTTCGAAAAGCCCGGCGCCTTTCGTGATCCCGCTTATGGCGACGCGCGTCGGATGGATAAGGAGCGAGGCCTTGATGCCCTTCTCTTCGGCAAGCTGCCGGCACGCAGCCTCGATCGCATGCGCAGAAAATTCGTTAAGCCCTTTTATTTTCGCGAAAAAATCAGCGAGAAGTTTCTTCGAGTCGTCATTGATATATTTGGCGATCTCGCCTTCGTCGCGGCGGTAATCGTCCCTGAAAAAACATTCGGTCAGCGCTATAAACTCGTTCAGGGTCTTGAACCGCGTCTTGTATAATTCTATTATCTTTAAAAGATATCCCTTGTCAATATCTTCGGCGAGGCAGCCTGCCCTGCTCAACCGCTCCCTGAGCGGCGCATACAGGTCCCCGGCCGGCCTTACCTTGATATATTCGCTGTTTATCCACCGCAGTTTATCTATATCGAACATGACCTGGACATCGTTAATGTCCTAGACATCGAACTCCTGCGCAGCCTCCTTGAGCGTTAATATCTCCCGGCCGTTCTTGGGCGACCATCCCAGTAAGATAAGATAATTGGTCAGGGCCTCGGGCAAAAATCCTTCTTCCTTATATTCCGTTACGGATACGCCGCCGTGCCGCTTGGAAAGTTTGGCGCCGTCCTTGCCCATCATAAGAGGCATATGCGCAAAACGCGGCTGTTTAAGGCCAAGGGCTTCATAAAAGAGTATCTGTTTCGGGGTGTTCGAAATATGATCGTCCCCGCGTATGATGTGCGTGATGCCCATCAGGTCGTCATCGACCACACAGGAAAAATTATATGCCGGAGAGCCGTCGGATTTGATCAGCACCTGGTCTTTTATCTCGTCCGTTTTAAATTCGATATCGCCATGGATGATATCCGGAATCTTTATGGTCCTGCCTGCCTGGACCTTAAAGATGATCGCGTTGCCTTCCCGGTAGGCCACGCCTTTGTCGACCAGCTTCTCTGCTGCCTGCCGGTATAGTTCGTTGCGCTCGGATTGAAAGAACGGACCTTCGTCCCAGTCCAGGCCGAGCCATTTCAGGTCTTCGAGTATTTCGTCTAGAAATTCTTTCTTTGAGCGCTCCCGGTCCGTGTCTTCTATCCTGATGATGAACTTGCCGCCGGTACGGCGGGCGTACAACCAGTTAAAGAGCGCGGTCCGTCCGCTGCCGAGATGAAGATACCCGGTGGGGCTGGGCGCAAAACGCACGCGTATCTGATCGCTCATTTTTATACCTCGTTAAACCCTTGCCGAAGCGCTTCGGTATTCTTCTCTATAAGGTCCTGTTTTCCCGAAAAGATGAACGGCAAACATTGTATCAATTCCTGAAGAGAAAATAAACCTTTTATTTTACTGAGGCTGCCGAGGGCGGCCATGTTGGCGACCCGTTTATCCTTAAGCTTAAGCGCAATAGCCGTGCACGGGATTTTTTTGATCGTGACCCCGGTTTTTTCGGGTATTTTTTCCGCCGCCGCGGCATCGTATAACAGCACCCCTCCCGGGGCGATCCGTCCGAGAAATTTATCGAGCGATGGTTTATTCATGATGATCGCTACGGTCGGATGCGTAATAACGGGATTTGCTATTGCCTCAGGGTACTGGATCCTGACCATCGAATGGGCTGTGCCCCCGCGCACTTCCGCGCCGTACGACGGGAAAAAAGTAACCTGGTATCCTGCCTGCATCCCCGCATAGGCCAGGAGCTTTCCCATCGACACAATGCCCTGGCCACCGTGGCCGGCGCACAAAATAGATTCTTTAAAGGCCTTCATCTTTTAATATCCCCAACGGATAGAATTTAATGATCTCGTTCTCGACCCTGTCATATGCTTCCTTGACCGACCGTGCCCCGTACGTCGGGCACACGGCAACGATCTCCACCAGCGAAAAACCCCGGCCGTCCATCTGAACCTTAAATGCCGTGCGCAGGGCTTCGGCCGCGCGTTCAACCCCGGCCTTGGTATGTATAGAAACGCGTTCGACATATCGTGTCCCGGGCAATAACGCGATCAATTCCGCGATCTTCAGCGGATACCCGTCCCGCCGGACATCGCGGCCCTTAATGGTCGTAGCGGTCTTTTGGCCGAGCATCGTCGTAGGGGCCAGCTGGCCTCCGGTCATGCCGTAGACACCGTTATTAACGAAAACAGTCGTAATATTTTCTCCCCTGTTCGCCGTATGTATGATCTCCGACGTGCCGATCGCCGCCAGATCCCCGTCGCCCTGATAGGTAAAAACCACGCGGTCCGGAAGCAGGCGTTTTATGGCCGTCGCGACGGCAGGGCACCGTCCGTGCGGCGCTTCGGTGACGTCGAAATTCCAATAATCGTATGCAAGCACCGCGCATCCTACCGGCGCGATACCGATCGTTCGTTCGCGCACACCGAGCCCGTCGATCACGTCGCAAACGAGTTTATGCGCCATCGTGTGCCCGCAGCCGGGGCAGTAATGCATAGGTCCGTCTTTTAAGGCTTTGTCGCTCATTTTCTTTTCACCGCTTTTTTCGCTATGTTGATAATATCCGCCTCTTCCGGGACCCCGCCGCCCATCCGTCCGTGAAACAATACCCTCGAATCGTCGGCGACCGCAAGCCTTACGTCGTACAACATCTGGCCGGCGCTCATTTCAACGTCAAAAAAAACCGTTGTTCCTTTATCAAGGCCCTTAAGTTTTTTATAGGGAAACGGCCACAGCGAGACAGGCCTGAAAAGCCCCGCCTTCACGCCTTCCTGCCGCAGTTTATCAACGACCGCACGGCAGATCCGCGCGCTGGTGCCGTACGCCACAAAGATAAGCCGCGCACCGCCGGTCTTATACGTTTCATAGCGCACCTCTTTGGCTTCCATAGTGCGGAATTTTCTCTGGAGATCCCGGTTCCACTCTTCAAGGGCGCCTTCCTTCAGGAACAGGCTTCGGATCGACCGGCTCTCACGCCCCTTGCATCCGCGCAAGGCCCAGGGGCTTTTATCCGGATCGACGGATTTTTGCGGATACCGGACCTCTATGGGCTCCATCATCTGCCCGATGATCCCGTCGCTGAGAATCATGACGGGATTCCTGTATCGTTCGGCTATATCAAAGGCCTCATAGGTACATTCGAACATCTCCTGGACACCGGCCGGCGCAAGGATGACCATGTTGTAATCACCGTGGCCGCCGCCCTTGGTTGCCTGAAAATAATCCGCCTGCGAGGCTGCGATATTGCCGAGGCCGGGGCCGCCTCTCATCACATTGACGATGACCGCGGGCAGCTGGCAGCCGGCGAGATATGAAATACCCTCCTGCATAAGGCTTATCCCCGGGCTAGACGATGTCGTCATGGCCCGCTCCCCGGTAAGGCTGGCCCCCAGGACCATGTTGATCGCCGCAAGTTCGCTTTCCGATTGGATGAACACGCGTCCGCATTCGTCCATGCGTTTTGACATATATGCGGTAAGCTCGTTTTGCGGCGTTATCGGGTATCCGGCGTAAAAACCGCACCCCGCGGTCACGGCGCCTTCTCCGCATGCCTCATTGCCGGTAATCAGGATCTTTTTCGCAGGTGTCATCGGTCAAACAGCTCCCGTTTTATGGTCTGGCTGACCTCATCGGCAGTCAGATGATATTTCTTAAAAAGCTCTTCCCGCCGGCCGTGTTCGATGAACTGGTCCGGCAGGCCGATACGCTTTACGGTAACTCCTTTTATGTTCTCCCGCTCCATAAACTCCAATAGGGCGCTTCCGAACCCGCCGTCGGCGACCCCTTCTTCGATAGTAACGATTTTTTTTATTTTTGCGGCGAGTCTTTCAAGCATCGCTCCGTCCAGAGGCTTGACAAAACGCGCGTTCACGACGGTTGCTTCGATACGGTCCTCGGATAAGAGGTCTGCGATCTTGACCGCGGTGGAAACCATACTGCCGATGGCGACGATCGCCAGGTCCCTGCCTTCCCTGATAGTCTCCGAAACGCCGAGCTGGATCGGGTGGAATGTCGAGGCCGGGATATGAGAGTATACGGCCGCTTTCGGATACCGTATGGCGACGGCCTGTTTCCGGCCCATGGCCCATTGAAGCATCTTTTCAAGCTCCATGCCGTCGCGGGGCGCCATAACGACGATATTGGGGATATGGCGGAGATAGGCGATATCGAACATGCCGTGATGTGTCGGCCCGTCCTCGCCGACAAGGCCTGCCCGGTCGATACAGAATATAACCGGTAAATTTTGTAACGAAACATCATGAATGATCTGGTCATAGGCGCGCTGAAGAAAGGTCGAATATATCGCCACGACCGGTTTCATCCCGCCCCTGGCAAGGCTTGCGGCAAACGTAACGGCATGCTCTTCGGCAATACCGACGTCGAAACAACGCTTCGGGAACTCCTTGGCAAACCGGGCAAGCCCGGTCCCGTCGCGCATGGCCGCGGTCACGGCAACGATCGCAGGGTCTTGTTTCGCAAGATCGGCTATCGTGCGGCCGAACACCTGGGTATAGGTCTCCTGTTTCGCGTCCTGGTCCTCCTGACGGATCGCTTCGCCGGTCTCGATATCGAACGGCGCGATACCGTGGTAATCGGTCGGCATCGCTTCGGCGTACTTGTATCCTTTCCCTTTTTTGGTAATGACATGAATAAGCCTCGGTCCTTTGAGTTTC
>JAQURW010000157.1 GCA_028715425.1 Candidatus Omnitrophota bacterium | reverse complement strand
TCTTCCGATCTCCAGGTGCATGGTCGGCGAACGGATAGCGTTCGAGCTGCAGACAAACAGCATGTCAAGCTTCCGGTTCGCCATACCGTCAGACAGTATTTTTCTCATAGAGTCGGTTTTTTGTCGCGCCGCGTCTGCCAGGGCCTGGAAGGCCTTCATCGCCTGTTCGGCCGTTTTATAAAAGGTCCGATGAGGCGCAAGGCCAATCGCCGGGAAAAGCGTGCCGTCACCTCTCAAAAGCGCATATCCGTACGAAGGAAACTCGTATATATCGCACACAACATCATGCGCCTTACCGTTCAGATCAGATATCGCGGTCTCATGGTGTTTGACCAGATTCGCCAGGCCTTTCCGGACGCATTGTTCGAGTTTTTCCGCGGCCACCGTCCTCACATCCACCATAGATCCGCCGTTAAAGTTCCTCAAGACATGGATCGTAATATCATCCGTATCAAAGCTTACGGTCGTATTTTTCGGCTCGATAGCAGAGGATGCGGGTATCGGGGTAACCAGGGCCGTGGGCGAAAAATCTGTCGTTACTGCGAGCCGCGACGTCGCCTGGTCCCTTCCGAAAACGATCTGCCAGTCGAAATACCGGCGCTCGTCGAGTTCGCGGCCGTCCTCGGCCACGACGACCGCGTAGAATCTCTTACCGTCCTTTGAGACCCTGACAAATATATAGTCCCTTGGTTTTCCCGAAGGCGCAAATGCTTCGGTATTGTCGATCCGCACAACGACCGGCGTATTCTCATCGCAATAATTCCTGTGTGTGCCGCTTCTGACGATGGCAGGGTAATAGGTATAAAGATCCAGCGGTAAAATAGGGACACGTCCCATTTTTTCGTCCCTTGAGCCGTTCCCTGCCCCTCCCCTACCGACCCCGGTAATCGGCAAACGTATGGTAACTGTCGTTCCATGGTCTGCGGGGTGTGTGCTCACATGACGGGATTCAAGAGAAACCGTGCCGCCGAGATCTTTAATGTGATCTTTTACCGCCATAAGACCGATCCCGCCCCTGGCCCTCCCCTTACTCGAAGGCACCGGTTTATCGGCATTAAAGGCATCGACCTGTTCTTGCGTCATGCCGCCGGCATTATCCTCAAATAGTATTTCGACATACCCCTTCTCATCCGGGCCCCTGATAGCAATTGAGAACCGGCCGCCTTTAGGGTAACTCATTCTGCGAAAAGCTTCATTCGCGTTTTGCATAATATCGCCGACTATCTCCATGAGAACCGGCTCATTGACCGTGATCTCAATAGGACCGGCGCCATAATCCTTAACGTGCTCACCATACGCGCCAAATATGAGCAATCCCGCATCCAACACTCTGTTTAACTGCACCTTTTCCTCGTTCGTATGCGCTCCGGGAAGTACCCGCATTATCGCGTTTCTGATAAAAGTCAGACTTGCCAACGGCCCGGCTACAATCATGGCACGCCTTTCAGCCGACGCTGCCCCTTCAGGGAGAAGTTTATACGCGTCATTAAAAGTTGCTTCTATTATCCCGAAGTTAATTTTTTGGGCGACTGCCGCAAGCCTATCCATAAAATCCCTCGCATCTTCTTCCGGTGAGGGCAGATGCGTAACAATCGTCTTGATCTCATCAACCGTACGCTTCACTTCGGATGTCGCTCCAGTCATAATGCCACGCTCTTTAAGAAATTCAAACAAGTCCTCGAGATTAAATATTACCTTTAGAATGGTGTGCTGCAGTACCGTGAGAGGTGAGCTTGCAGACGAAGGCGGGGACAGATCTGGGTTCGGTTGAGGGACAGGTCTGGGTTCGGCCGGAGAATCGTCGCCTTGGACATCTGATCGTATGGGCGGATCGTAAATTCCTATATCATCCAACACCGGCTTTTCCTTTTTATCTGCGTTAAGACGTCTTTTCAATAAGCCGGCTATTTCATCTTTGACCAGATCAATATCATTATCCGAAAACCGGCGCAGTTCTCTTCTTTCATCAGTCGTCATTTTTTTCACGAACCGCTTTTTAACGAATTGAAACAGTTCCGCTTCCTGCCGGAGACTCCATGCGTAGACAACATTTTTACCGAATCTCCGTAACTCGCTCATTATGTCCGGCGCAAAGCGCTCTCCGTGATGACATCTGATATAAATGTTTAATAACGCGCTGCTTTCAGTTTGAATCTCCGCGGCAAGTTTTTTCACCAGCGTATCCTGCTCACCAATCAGCCTGCGGTAATGAATATAGGTCAGCATGCGATACTCAAACCATTGAGAAGAGTGCTTAAAACACTCTTCCGATATGATAAGCCTGTTCTCGGAAGGCACGACCGTTAAGAGGTCGGGTTCAAGGCCGGCCGCGCCAAAAGAGACGACCGAAATATCCAAGCCGTTATTCATCATATATTCAACCGCCCGCACAGGCAGCCTTTGATATACTCTATGTGCGATATCACGGGACATCTCCCGGTCCTTGACCTTTATATTTAAGAGATATTTAAATTCCGCCTGACACGCCTTTTGATGGAATTCCTTGCGCAGTTTTTCCGCGACCGGCTTGCGGTCGACGGGCAGTCTGTTCTCGACTTTTTTGTTGGCCCATTCCATTATCGCGTCGCCCACGTACATCTTCCAGGCCGTTTCAGGCGACCATACAGAACCCGGAGGGAGGACACGTGTATTATAGACACCGTATTTTGAAGGGTTGAACGCGAAATCACACCATAATTCCAGCTCCTTTTTCTCATGAACAACGGCCCGGTCATCGCGCGCATATACCGCCATTTCATTTCTTCCGGCATGATTGACGCTGAAATTCGGATCTTTAACGATCAAAATGCCGTCTTCGATCCACAGCGTCACGATCTTTCCCTGCACATCGAGCATGAGGCGGTCCTTGCCGGTCTTATTACAAATATCTTGAACCGCTTTCCTTATATCCCAATGCTGCATATTTCCCCTGTGCGGGCGGGTGCTTATCGCGACACCGTGCTTCCGCGCCGCCCTCCTCAGGACTTGCTGGATCTTTATTATCTCGATCCGCAGGTTGCCGTGATACTTGTCGTGCCCTTCACGCGACAAATCGTCAGATCCGCTATCGGATATGGTTATATCAATAGTGGGCGGTTCTTTGCCCGAGACGTCCGGATGCGTACCGGTTTTGCGTGCGATTGCCGGCGCAGGCCCGTCTGAGACCACGGCCTGGCCCGACCCCGGACCCGTCCCTTCCGTCGACCCGGTTTTAACAAACCACACACCCTCCAGCCCCGGACAATCGAGATGGTGCTTTTTATCATCCGTGATCACTAACTGCGCTCTTTCATCGGGGGTGAGTTTTTCGTGGCCGGCAAGAAACAGCACATTTATCTTAGCGGATTCTTTTGCGAAATTAAAAACAGCATACCGATACGCCTTCCCCGCCTTCCCATCAGGCCCCTTCAACCTATCTTCATATATTTTTTCATCGATTTTAACGGCACCCGCAGAAGGAAGATTATTGAGCCTGATTATTTCACGCTTGATCGCGATATCATCAGACGAGTTTTGATCTATCAGTATTTTTTTTAAACTCTCGGCGGCATAAATGGCCGAGGCAATATTCCGGAATCCCAGATTATTCGCCGTAAAGAAAGAAGCCATACGGGAATACGGGGCAAGGGTCGCCTGTCCGGGCCGGTCATACCTGGAAGGTAACGCCCAGGAGATGTCGCTAACCAAAAACGCCGCAAGGGTGATTATGGACGCGAGTCTAATATATAGCTTATATGACGTATAGGGCATATTGCACATATGAGATACATAATAGCCTATAAAAAGTACTATTATGTCACTGGAAGGTAATTAGATTGTCCAAAAAATGTAACAGCGATTAGAGATTATCCAGAAGGACTTTTGCGGTATTGTGGCTGACCTGAAGAAAGCCCGATCCTTTGAGAGAAAAGGTCTTGTTCTGGCCGGTATTGTCCTGAACGGTGATTTCTCCGGGTATAAGCGAAGCGATAAGCGCGGCATGATGCGCCAGGACCTGCAAGTACCCGTATTTGGCAGGGACCATCAAGCTCCCGGCGTCACCGTGATAGACGACCCTTTCAGGCGTCGCGATACTGACATGGAAAAACTCACTCATGTTTTAACTGCTCACCCTTTTCGATAGCCTCTTCGATAGTCCCGACCATAAAGAACGCCTGTTCGGGCAGGTGATCGAGCTTGCCATCGAGTATCATCTTAAACCCTTTGATGGTATCGGCAAGTTTGACATATTTTCCCTTTATGCCCAGATAGACTTCAGCCACGTGGAACGGCTGGGAAAAAAACCTTTGTATCTTGCGGGCCCGGGCAACGGTCAATTTATCGTCTTCGGACAGCTCATCGATACCGAGGATGGAAATAATATCCTTCAGGTCCTTATACCGCTGAAGGACCTTCTGAACGTCGAGGGCGGTATTGTAATGCTCATCGCCCAATATCCTGCGGTCCATAATACGGGACGCGGAATCGAGCGGGTCGACCGCGGGATAGATGCCGAGTTCCGATATCGACCGCGACAGGACCATCTTCGCGTCGAGGTGCGAAAAGGTCGTCGCCGGCGCAGGGTCCGTGATATCGTCAGCCGGGACATAGATCGCCTGGACCGAGGTGATCGAGCCCTTTTTGGTCGAGACGATGCGCTCCTGTAGCTGCGCCATCTCGGTCGCCTGGCTCGGCTGGTATCCGGCCGCGGACGGCATCCTGCCTAAAAGCGTCGAAACCTCGGATCCGGCCTGTACAAAACGGTAGATATTATCGATGAATAAAAGGACATCCATGCCTTTTTCGTCGCGGAAATATTCGGCCAGGGTAAGCGCCGACAACCCGACGCGGAAACGCGCCCCGGGCGGCTCGCTCATCTGCCCGAATACAAGGCCGGTATTCTTGATAACACCGGATTCAGTGATCTCGCGCCAGAGCTCGTTGCCCTCGCGCGTGCGTTCGCCGACACCGCCGAATATCGACACACCGCCGTGCTCGGCGGCGATGTTACGGATAAGCTCCATGACGATGACGGTCTTGCCGACACCGGCCCCGCCGAAAAGGCCTATCTTGCCTCCGCGGGGATACGGCGCCAAAAGATCGATGACCTTGATGCCGGTCTCAAGCATCGACGAAACAGGTATCTGCTCTTCGAACGACGGCGGCCGCTTGTGGATAGGCGCCCTTTGTTCCGGATGCGGGACAGGGCCTTTGCCATCGATTGCGTTACCCAGGAGGTCAAATATCCTGCCGAGCGTCTGTTCGCCGACCGGTACGGATACCGGTTCCCCGGTATTACGGACTTTCATCTTTCTCTTGAGGCCGTCGGTCGGGCCGAAAGAGATACACCGGGCCGTGTTATTGCCTATAAGGTTCTCGACTTCTAACGTCAGCGTGATATGACGCTCGGGATCCTCCACCTTTAACGCATAAAGGATCTCCGGGACCTCACCGTCCGGGAACCGCACATCGACCACCGGGCCGATAACCTGAATGATTTCTCCGTCTGTCATATCTCATCCTTTCAATGCCTCGGCAGATTGCGTGATCTCAAGCACCTCGGTGGTGATGGCCGCCTGCCGGGCCTTATTTCTCATGAGCTCTAAAACACCTATCAGTTCCTCGACGTTATCCGTCGCCATTTTCATTGACAGCATACGCGCGGAATGTTCCGCGGTAAAGGCTTCCAGAAGCGCCACCCGCATGATCTGGGCGCAGTATCGCCGTATAAGATCTTCCAGTATCTCCGGGGCCCCCGGCTCGTACAGGTACGACTGCCGTTTAATGTTCTTATGGCTGAATTCGATATTCAAAAGTTTCCAGACAGCCGCTGTATGACGAAGCGACGGGCTGAAATGCGTCGATGCAACATGGACCTCTCCTACCTTCCTCGCCATGAAAAGGTCTATCAACACTGACGATGCTTCATCAACGACCTTTT
>JAQURW010000156.1 GCA_028715425.1 Candidatus Omnitrophota bacterium | reverse complement strand
TTTGACGAAAACATCGCGCTCGTCGCATTGACGGGGAAAAAGGAAAGCGAGACTACGGAGGCATGGGAAAGTGATTTTTTTGCCGGCACGATAATCGCGGCATTGATCCGTTCGTCGACGGAAGATGTGCCTGCAGCTATCTACAATATAATCGACGGCGAGACCCTTCCCGGCATGTTCGGATGGGCAGATGCCCTTTCAAAAGAAACCGTAGAAGAGGTCAACCGGGAAGCCATGGCCATGCTCGAGCGCATGGGTAAAGGCCCGGATAATGTCTGGATGGTCCTTTCTGCGGGAGGCCCGCTCCACTATGACCGGGGCCTTGACTACTATGCTTCGCTTATAAAAAAGGTGAAGGGGAAATACCGGGACCGCGTGAAACTCCTGATCGATTTCAAGTTTATGGCAGGCCCCCTGGAGACCATGTCTGTTTTGAACGTTCATAGAGATACCCCGCAGGACATTATCAAGCCCAACGTGGAAGAGTTTTTAAAGATCCTGGTCGCGAGCGGCTTGGCAGGGGCCGGTATCCTGGATAAGACGTCTATCTCTGAGGCGTACCTTAAAAAATATGCGGCCAGATTGCGAAAAAAATATAACCTCCTGGGCGTCTTGATCTCGATGGATAAAAACGGTTTGATGCTTGTGATGAAGGACCTCGTGATCAGGGAAGCGGGCATCGTGATAAACCAGATATGCCCTACCGGTGCGGGAGATTCGCTCAAGGCGGGATTTCTTTACGCCCTTTCAAAGGGCAAATCGTTCGAAGCGGCTGTGCATACCGCCAATCTGTTCGGGGCTGCGACGGCCTCCATGGAAGGGACTAAAACGGTTACGCCGGATACGTTTGCCAGGACCAAGGCCCTGGCGATTGCGCAAGGCGTAAGGCCGGAAGTTGAGTATCTTAAATAAGCATCCCTGGCATACTATGGCACGTTTAACCCGGTCGCGTGACCGGGCCTCCGCTCGTCGTTCGCGACGGCACCGCAGCCGTCGCTCACTGTTGAGCAAATTGCCCATGGCTAAATGGTGCGTTTGTATGGGCAATTTGCTAAATTCGCTCCGGCCCGGTCACGCGGCCGTAGCTTAAGGTGTAAAAATATCGAGAACTTGGGCGGCAGTCGCTGCCACGATGGAGAAGCTGCCTGACGACGCCGGGATAAGAAGCATATCTTGTCCTGCGGCTGCCTTGGGGATGGGAAATTTCCTGCCGTTTACCAACGCATCGGCCTTGCCTTTTATGACGATCAGCATGTGATAACTCTTTATGTTCTTATTGAGATATGTCCCGCGCGCGGGTATAACGATCCTCGAGACCTGCATGCCTTTTTCTTCAAAGCCTCCGGGCAGCCGCTCGACAGAGACGCTGCCTTGCCGTTCGATGACTTCGATAGCGCCGCGGGCCCATTTTCCGGCGTTTATCTCGTCGATCCTGTCCAGGTCCAGTTTCTTTTTCCCGGATGCGCAGGGATAATCGGGGAAATAATATCTGACGGGATATGTCGCGCCGTCCTCCAGCGATTGTGTCGGGCCGGGGATCTGGGGTTCGACTATGTTGATACCGGGGCCCAGGGCATGTAAAGTGCCTTGCGGTACCGGGATAACGTCTCCGATAGCCACGGGTTGATGGTGGTAAAAGCTGTCTAATTCCCGTTCCGCATCTAGGAGAGGTTCCAATGCGGCTTTGAGGGCGGCATTGCTTTTTTGAAGTTTTTTTGCCGCTTCGATAACATTACCGGCTTTTTTCAGCTTTTTTTCAAAACCGTTTTGTTCAAGGAGTGCAATAAGCCCGTTAAGGGCCTTCCCATAAGTCTTTAATGCTTTTCCGTATTCCTTTTTTACCTTGTCGCCGTATCGTTCGATCATGCGAGGAGCAAAACCGACAATAAGAGAGGGGGGCGCGCCTGCCGCCTCTTTATCGATGTCCGTAACGACCCATAGCTCGTTCTTCTTATCGTGAAATTGCACGGATAAACGCCCTTTGGGGGTCAGTATCTTGACCAGCGGAAGGAATATGCCGAACTTTTTGACGACTGAGGCGCCTAACAGATCTTTACGTGCCCCCGCCAGTAACCGGTCCATCGGCATCGAGCTTCCCCGGATGACGGCGAGCGAAGTCTTTTCGCCGGCTTCGGCACCGTACCAGTATTCGCCGATACCCCGGACACCCCACACCTTTTTTTCCCGGTAAGGCTTTAGATAGAGAGGGGTCCCGTGCTTAATGAGGTCTATCATTTTTTTGTTTTTCTCTGTGGTTTTGCGCATGAGGCCAGCATCGGTATGATCTTTCCGATCCCGATCCGCACGATCTCCCGCGCCCTTTCAGGCGAATCGGCGATGGCATAATTCCTGAATTCGGGAGCATTGCCGGAGGGCCTTAAATGTGATATCTCGCCGTTATCGAAAAGTATCCGTATGCCGTCAGTATAATCTATTTCCCTGACGTGTCCGAACCCGTCTTCGGTAAGGAATACGGCCTCGACCCTTTTTTTTATGAGCGCCAGTTCTTTTTTATCATGAACATCCTTCGGGGTCAAATAGTTTATGATAGCCGCGCTCGTTTCAGGAGGAAACTCTTTTTTTCTGTCCGCATGGGTGAACCTTGAGGGAAGGGTTTTTAGCGCTTCGGCAACGCCCGATCGGCTCGTTACGATCAGATGTATGACGCTTAATAGCGGAAGCACCGCGTCTCTGGTCGGCAGGGCCTTAAGGACTTTGTTGCCGACCGTAAGGTCGGTCCCCGTCAAAAAACCGCCGTTCGATTCCCACGAAAATACGTTCCATCGGCCCGGATGTCTGCCGATCGAATCATTCATGGCGGCAATGACAAAAGGGGACCCGATCCTGGTCTTGGTGAATTCTATGGCTTTTTCTTTACAAACCTTTTCGATAGCGTCATTTGCGCTGACCGGGACACAGACAGCATCGATCTTTATATTTAATTTTTCCAGCCCCAGGACGGCCAAAAGGCCTAAAATGTCGCCGGTTATATAGCTGACGTTGTCCGCCGGTTTACCCTTGTTATATTTCCGGTACGCCAGGAGCGGCCTGTCCGAATCTCCGTCCAGCGTAATGCCGATATCAATGTCGTTATCCGTGAGTATCTTCTTAAAAATGCCTAACGTTTTTTCAGAGACGCTTTCGGTATCGACCGGCATGAAGACGTCGCTCCGCAGGGGTTCGTGGCCGATCGTTATATCGGGAGCAAAGACCTTTGCGCCTAAGCGTTCAAATATTTCCTTTACGATGTCCCGGCCTACGGCGGAATGCTGATAAAGGAATATCGTCGTTCCTTGAGGGAAAAAGCGGTTGCCGAACGCGTTTGTATACCGGTCTATATATACGGCGGCAGCCTTGCCGGTATACGATTCGGCCTTTAAGAGTTTATTGAACGATGGCAGGATGGCAGCCTTGAAATTTCCCCCGGCGTCAAAAGGCGCGTCTTTTCCGGCAGCGGCATTAAGCTGTGTCCGGATGTTTTTTACCTCTTGTAATATCCCCGGCTCATCCGATTTTAATATCTCGCCGGATCGTTTGGTGAACTTAATGCCGTTTCTGTCTGCGGGTATATGGCTGCCGGTGACCATAATACTGGCCATCGTATTGCACAGGGCATAATACGTTAAGGCGGGGCTGGGGACCTGCCCCTGGTCGTCGACGAGACCGCCCATATCGTGGATAGCGGCTGCGACAGCCCTTTTTATTCTGTAGGTGCTGGGCCTTCGGTCGCCGGCTATTGCGATAAGGTCGCCTTTTTTAAATTCTCCGGATCCTTCAAGGTACGCAATAAAACCCCGGGTATTGACATAGCATTCCCTGTCGGTCATGTGTTCGACCGTGTCGCGCAGTCCGCTGGTACCGAATTTTAATTCAACAGATTCCATAATTATTTTTAATTTAATAGAACGATAGGGCGGGCACAAGGCCCGCCCCTGTCGTTCTACGTTTATATGTTGATAGCGGTTACACTGTGCCTCTACGCGCCTCGAGTTGCCTGCGGATCTCCTCAGATTTTTGTTTTGTCAGCGGCACGCGCAGGACAAAAATAATGGCAACGATCAGGCCGGCAATCGGCAAGGACGCAAGGCTTGAGCGGATCCAGAATATGGTCTCGGGCGACTGCACCTTAAGAGACCAGGTAAAACCCGACCACGTCAGAATAAGGCCGGAAAAATAGTAGCCTAATGAGTTTCCCAGTTTAAGGATGTAGGAACCGCAGGCGGTAAAAGAGCCTTCCCTCCTCATGCCGGTGTTGAGCTCATCGTAGTCCATGATGTCGGCGCCGATGGCGCTATGCAGCATCCAGAGAGAGGCCGCGGCCATGCCCATGAGGCCCGACGAGATCGTTTGAAGCCATATGATCGCCGGCGTATAGAGAAACCACGAACCGCCGTACCCGACGATGCCTATGAGGCAGGCGATCACTGCCGCCTCACGTTTGCCGATACGATGCGCGAGCGCTGCATGGACCGGCACTCCTATAAGGCCGCCTATCATAAAAGCAATACCCATCCAGAACTGCCAGTTATCGCCGAGTATCCTGTCGCCGCCGGCTACGTAGAATACCGTGGCATAATACCCGAGCGATCCGACCATGCTGGTGCCCAGCGTAAAGGCCCCGCCCATGACCACTATCTGGCGGAACGGTTTACATTTGAGCGTTTCCCACAACCCGCTCATGATGGATATCTTCTTGGTGACCTTTACGACTATTTTTTCATAGTAGCGTTCTTTGACCCTGAAAAAAATGATTATACCGATGACGGCCATTACGATGCCCAATATAGCGGTATACACCTGCATTCCCAGAAGCGTGTTCTTTTGCGCCGTTCCCGGGACAAGGAACCATGCCAGGTTGGTGAACCGAAGCGCGTAAAAATTCCCCAATTCCGAGACCTTTTGGGTCATACTGCGATAGGACATGATGGATGTGCGTTCTTCGTAATCGGGAGTCATTTCCGTGCCCAGGCTGTAGTAAGGCACGGTAAAGGCGCTGACCATGGGATAATAAAACATGGTGGACGCTATCATGTACCAGAACACCACGGAGATACCGAGGAACTTCATGTTTACCCACGACGGCGAGATCAGGAACAGGATCGGCAGGAAAAGGCCGCTTAGTATACCGGCGATCAGGATGAAAGGGCGCCGGCGGCCGTATCGGGACCGCAGGTTGTCGGATAGCCACCCCATGATAGGATCGATAATGGCATCCCATATCCTGATCAACGTGATGGCCAACCCTACCAGCCACGGCTCGACACCGAGATACATGTTGAAAACTGCGAAAGCGACAGACGGATACAGCCAGAGCCCCCACATATCGACGGCTGTACCGAGACTGTACACAAGCTTGGTGGGACGTGGAATACGGTCGCGCAGAGTTTTTTTCTCAGTACCAGTGTTAGCTTCTTGCATTCGGTTCCCTCCTTTTAAAACGCGCCGGCTATTGCCGGCGGTTTAACGGTTATAACATGCATCGATGAGCCGTTTGACACTTGTGGTGGCTACACATTGGACCGTATCTGCGCCGCCGTAATAAAGTTTAACTTCGCCGTCATCCTCTACAACAGCCCCGCAGGTAAACACAACGCTGGGAGTTTGCCCGACAAGTTCGTATTGCTCCTCGGGTATCAGGATGGCGTCCTGTGACATTGCCTTGACCTTTGAAGGGTCCTTGAGGTCCAAAAGGCAGACACCTAATTGATAAACAAAATGCGCCTTGCATTGTGTGCGTACGCCGTGAAAAATGCACACCCAGCCTTCGGGTGTTTTGATAGGAACGGCGCCGGGCCCGATCTTTGCCCAGGCCCACCGGATCCCCTCCCAGTTCCTGAACACGCATTTACTTTTACCCCAGAAGATCAGGTCAGGAGAATACGAGACCCAGATATCCTAGGTATCGGCCCCGGTATTGGGCCGGT
>JAQURW010000155.1 GCA_028715425.1 Candidatus Omnitrophota bacterium | reverse complement strand
AGGTGCTCAGGCGGTCTGCCTACCGTGTCGTGATGACCGAGGACATCGATACGATAAAGCGGGAAGTCCTGATACGAAAGCCCGAATACGTTTTTTTTAATTACGATAATAAAAAAATCAGCGGAAACGATCCGGTGGCCGAGATAAAAAAAGCCCTCGTTGTTCCTGAAGGCCAGAAGCCCGGCGCCCGCCGCAAGACCAGGGTCGTGGCGTTCTCATATTCCGCCACCAATTACAGCGAACAGGCGCTCAAGGCCGGCGCTGAAAAATACCTTACCAATCCGGACCCCGATGCCTTTATCAAAGTTATCCAGGATCTGGAGCACGAACGTGTCCTGGAACAGGACAAGAGCGCGTTACTCCTGAAGCCGAAACCGCAGAAACCCAGTTTAAGCGACTTCAACACTTTTAAGTTCTGAATATATACCCCTGTTTTTCCTACAAAATTCTTGGCAGCGCGATAATAGTGCCGTATACTATAAGAAATTACCGTGAGGTGATACTATGAGCAGGATCTCGACAAAGAGCTGGTTCGACCGTTGGTCGAACGAATATGACCGGACGCTGGGGAGCATCGGGTTTCACCGCGCGTTGTTGGACCTGGTGGTAAAAAATTCCGGGGTAAGATCCGGCGACAGCGTGCTCGACATCGGCTGCGGCACCGGGCTTTTGAGCCTGAAATTTCTTGAGGCGCAGGACTGTGTCATTACCGCCATCGACAACTCGGAGAACATGATGGCGATCTTTAAAGATAAGATCAGGCGTCTCGGGATCGGCGGAAATGTCACCGTGCGGACGATGGACGCCGCCCGCCTGACATTCGGGGAAAAGAGCTTTGATAGGGCGGTCTCGTCGGTGGTATTGCATCATCTCAAAGAAAAGGTGCGGCCGTTAAGGGGGATCTATAAGGTCCTTAAACCCGGCGGCATGCTCATTATCGGCGAGGTCGATATGGACTCGACCGGCAGCCACCGTGATAGCGGAAGGCTCGAGCGCATGCTTAAGCCGTTAACTGAAGAATGGGTCGCTGCTCTCGACGACGCCGGTTTGGAAGCGTTTACTAAGATGTACGAGAACGGGATAAAACATATCTTGAACCGGGGTGAATACTGCCTGAGCCTTGAACAGTGGGCCGGGGTATGCCGGAAGGCCGGGTTCAGCCGTGTTACGGTCAAAAGGGTTCCGCACTATAAATACTTCGGCATCGTGGCGGCTGAGAAAACGACCGGGAAAGCATAACGATGAAAAAAATATCCGATGAATTTATGCGCGGCGCCCTGGAAGAGGCAAGGGCCGGGCTGAAAGAACACGGTATCCCCATCGGGTCTGTCCTGGTGCATGACGGAACGATCATCGGGCGGGGGCATAACAGGCGCGTCCAGAAAAAAAGCGCTATTTTGCATGCCGAGATGGACGCCCTGGAAAATGCCGGCCGGCTGCCGGCGTCTGTCTATAAAAAATGCGCGCTCTATACGACACTTTCTCCCTGCCCGATGTGCGCGGGCGCGATCCTTCTTTACGGGATCCCCCGCGTGATCGTCGGAGAAAATAAGACCTTCATGGGCGAGGAAGAGCTGCTCAAGTCCCGGGGCATAACCGTCGAGGTCCTGCAGGATGAAGACTGTATCGCACTCATGAGTGGTTTTATACGGAATAATCCGACGCTGTGGAATGAGGATATCGGGAAATAACGCTGCAGGGAGGGGGCGAAACGTGAGGCATTTTTTTGCGGAGAAGTAAGAGCGGCTTCGCTCCGAAATAAATTCATGGGATGTGTTAAGTTTTGGAAGACAGCCGGCCTCGGGATAATGCTTTATTTTCTTTGCCGAAAAAAAAGCCATGTATCGCGCCGCTTACCCTTATCGCTGCCCGTTTTCGGGCGTATTACGCGTACAGAAGAAGTAATGAACATACGGGATAATATTTATCGAGGTTCGCTTCGGGACTCCGTTGTGGAAAAAAAGATCGGGCGAGCGCGTGAGCCGGTGATCGTCGATTGCGGGGTCAACGTGGGGATCACGGTGCGCTGGTGGTTGTACCTTAATCCGGGATGCAGGGTCTATGGTATCGATATGATGCAAGAGGCTCAGGATTTTACGGTTAAATCGTTGCCGGAGCGCCTTAAAAAGAACTACACGCCCATTACTGCGGCGCTTGACTTCGAAAACGGTCGTGCCGTCGAAGTTAAATATGACGATCCTTTGTTCGGCGGGAATAGCCTTAGCGCGGAGGGGAAATTTCTGCATACGAGGGGTATCCGCTCGGTTACTATCGATAGCTGTATACGTACCT
This sequence comes from Candidatus Omnitrophota bacterium, assembly GCA_028715425.1. Classification (GTDB taxonomy): domain Bacteria; phylum Omnitrophota; class Gorgyraeia; order JABMRN01; family JABMRN01; genus JAQURW01. Next base: position 3,642 of record JAQURW010000155.1, on the reverse strand, counting down.
ATAACATAAAAACCATAGAACTGTTGAAAATCGATATCGAACTGAGCGCAGAGCGTATGTTGTATGGCGCTGCCGAGACATTGGGTAAAGTCCGCAATATTCTCCTTGAATGGCACCATGAGGAAAAAGAACGGAAGGGTTCAGTTCTGTTCTTACAAAAGACGGGATTCAGGATCAGAAGGGAATATAAACGGCATATTTGGTTTGAAAAAATATAGGGGTATCCTTGACCGGTTCCGCCTGTATATTCAGACCTGTCCCCTGGAGTTAAAGAAGACCCCCTAGACGTTTTACATAACCTGCCAAGTATCAACAGTTTCCAAATCAAATGCGGGTATTCTAAACAAGTTAGAGTTAGAAAATGTGATATGATAGAACTCTTGGGGGCGGCCTGAGACGCGATTAATCGCGTCTCTACGAAATCAAAAACATTTTTCCGCCTCATCCATCCGTGATATAATGCAAAAATAAGGAGGAAATTATGAAACAATGGTATGAATCATTATTTGAGAATTACGCTCACAAATACGACAAGGAATGCTATGTTCAGGGGACTGTAGGCGAATGCGACTTTATTGAGCAGGAGGCCGGGCCGGATAAGTCCATAAAGATCATTGACATCGGTTGCGGCACAGGAAGGCATTCTATTGAACTGACGAAAAGAGGATATAGCGTGACCGGCGTTGATCTTTCCGAATCGCAGCTTGCATGGGCGCGGGAGAAGGCCAAAGAAGCAGGGGTGAAGATCGATTTTAAGAAGCATGACGCGCGGGCCCTTCCGTTTAAAGGCGAATTCGATCTGGCGATCATGCTTTGTGAAGGCGGTTTCTCGCTCATGGAAACGGATGAGATGAATTTTGAAATACTGAAGAGCGCGGCGAGGGCGCTAGACGATCACGGCAAATTCATTTTTACAACCTTGAACGGGCTGTTCCCGCTGTTTCATTCGGTCAAGGAATTTTATGAGTCCTCGGCCAAAGAAGGCAATTCCGCGTGTAAAGACTGCTCCTTTGACCTCGTGACCTTCAGGGACCACAACACCGTCGTGTTCGAAGATGACGCGGGAAATAAAAAGGAATTAAAATGCAACGAGCGTTACTATGTGCCCAGTGAAATAACATGGCTTTTAAAAACTCTCGGGTATAAAAAAATAGATATTTTCGGAGCGAAGCTGGGAGCGTATTCGAGGAATGATAAGCTGACGCCGGAAGCTTTTGAAATGCTTGTCGTCGCTGAAAAATGAAATAATAGCAGGGGCAGGCAAAAGATTTAAAGTTTTGATTATTCATTAGAATCCATGAAGAAAGTCGCGGATGAATACTCTTGCCGTAGCGGCAGTGGGGGAATAAATGGCCTACTTGGATGGAATAGCGATAAGAAAAAAGTTTTCATTCGGACTCTGGGCTACCAGCCTTTAATATAAAATAAGAGAGAGTTATAGATGCCGTTTTTAGTTAAAGATAAGGTTTTACCGACGGTTATACGCATGGCTGTTCCGATGTTGGCCGGGACATTTGCCATGAACGCATACAATTTAGTCGATACATGGTTTGTCTCTCGGTTAGGTACCGATGCACTGGCCGCGATGTCGTTTACATTTCCGGTAGTCATGCTTTTGAGTTTTGTTATGCGGGGGTTGGGGACTGGCGCAATGACGGTTGTTGCTCATGCCTTGGGAAGGGGAAAACATCAGACCGCGGCACGTATTACAACGCACGCGGTTTTTTTATCATCGGGCGTAGCTTTTTGTCTTATGGTAGTTGGGCTGCTGACGATAAAACCGCTTTTTGTGAGGTTAGGGGCGTCGGGCGAGGTGCTTGCTCTCACTCAACAATACATGGTGATTTGGTATTGGGGATTAGTCTTTCGGATCTTGCATATGATGCTCGCTGATATCATTATTGGTACGGGGAATACAAAAGCGGTAAGTTCCTTGATGGTCGGGGGAACTGTGCTGAATTTCATCCTTGACCCCATGATGATCTTTGGATTATGGGGGTTTCCAAAGATGGGAATACAGGGAGCGGCATTGGCTACGGTTATTTCCGAAACGTGCGTTTTGGCCGCAGCATACTACCTTATCCATAAAAAATATCAGTTAATTCTTTTTATTTCGCACTCACGCCTCCGGATTGTGGCATCATGGCGGAGGATTTTACATATCGGGATACCGACGATGTTAAGTTCTATTTTGACTCCGTTATCTGCTGCGATTGTTATTAAGATCGTGTCCGGTTTCGGTCAAGCCGCGGTGGCCGCTGTGGGGGTTGCCAGCCGCATCGAAATGTTCGCTTTTATGATTCCTATGACGGTAGGCATGTCGTTAGTGCCGTTCGTGGCCCAAAACTACGGAGCAAAACGCTTTGACCGAATTAAAACGGTACGTAAAGGTGCTTTTGCTTTTGCATTAATCTTTGGGCTGACCATTGCTGGATTTTTCTTGGTTATCGCACGTCCGCTCGGGAGGCTTTTTTCTTCTGATTCTGAGGTTGTTAATATCTTAGTGCAGTATATACACATTACTTGCCTTGGATACGGATTCCTGGAAGTGCATCGTTATGCGACCTTTTGCATGACGGGCATCCATCGGCCGATCGTTTCCGGTATTTTGAATGCCATTCGTGTAATTGTCTTGATGATACCCTTGGCATATTTCGGAGCGAAATTATTCGGAATTTCAGGAGTTTTTTGGGGAAGACTATTAACCGATGTAATTTCCGCCGTTATCGGAATTATGTGGACAGGGGTGATTATTAAAAAAGCATCCTATAATCGTCTATCGATAAATTAATCTCATAGGATATTCCTTTTGATAGTAAATATTTTTTTATGTTTCACCTACACCCGCGAGTCTGATAAAGAGTTGCGAAAATCTGTAAAGAGGGAACCGATCGTAAATGAAAAATATGATCATAAATAATCAATACAATATAGGTCATATCTGCACAAAGCAGCAATGTGAACTTGGCAGGGCAGATAAAATAGCTATGCGCCTAATATCGTCCGATATGACCCACGTTGATTATAGCTTTATGGCCCTAGAAACTAATTCGAATAAAGTTGCCAATGCCTTTAGAACCCTGGACTTGTCTAAGGGCGATATAATATTCACGATTTTACCAAAAGTTCCTGAGCAGTTTTTCATTTTACTAGGTGCGTTGAAACTACAATTAATTGTTAGTCCTTTGTTCGCTAATTTCGGGGAGGAAGCGATAGTCGACAGAATAGGGGACGCTCGTGCTAAAGTCCTGGTAACAAAAAAAAGTTTTTTAAAAAAGGTTGATAACATCAGGCATCGATTGCCCGATCTGAAATATATAATCATAACCGACTTCGACTCTCATTTAACCTCCGACACCCTGAGCTATCCACTATTGATGAAGGGCGCCTCGGTATTTTTTGAAACCCCGTTTACCTCGCCGGATTGCCCGTCAATCCTGCACTACACCTCAGGTTCAACAGGCAAGCCCAAAGGCGTGCTTCATGTTCATGGGGCGATATTGACGATCAGCCGGACAACCAAGACTATCCTGGATTTAAAAGAGAATGATAAGTACTGGTGCACCGCAGATCAGGGGTGGATAACCGGTACCTCTTATGGAATGATTGGGCCCTGGAGCTGCGGTATTACGCAGATCCATT
>JAQURW010000154.1 GCA_028715425.1 Candidatus Omnitrophota bacterium | reverse complement strand
TGTAGGGTCTGAGGTCTCTGTAGCCGAAAAAGTCTGTAAGATCGCCAAAGGAGACGCTATCATGTTCGATGTCGGCAGTACTAAAGGCATGATTGTCAAAGAGATCGACAAGATCGTCCCCCCTTCGTTAAATTTTGTGGGGACGCATCCGATGGCCGGTTCCGAGAAAAGCGGGGTCGAATCTGCCCGGGCTAATCTTTTCGAGGAGTCTCTCTGTCTTATAACGAAATCTAAAAAGACCGACGCAAGGGCCCTGAAAAAGGTAAAGAAATTCTGGGAATCCCTCGGTGCGGCCTGTATAGTCATGACGCCGGATAACCATGACCGGCATATTGCGTCGGTAAGCCATTTGCCGCACCTTGTAGCGTTCACACTTCTCAGGGCGGTCGACCCTGAAAGCCTGCCGTATGCGGCTAACGGTTTTAAAGATGCGACGCGTATCGGCGCTTCGGATCCGCGTATGTGGCACGACATTTTTATGAGCAATAAGGCTGCGATACTTAAGGCGCTAACCGGTTATAAAAAGAACCTTGCTCTTCTGGAGCGGATGATCACCAAGGGGTATTCCAAACGGCTGGTCGGGATACTTTCCGCGAGTAAGGCCATCAGGGATAAATTCGGAGACAAGAAATGATAAGGCAATCAGTGAATGTTATTGCCATAGACGGCCCGGCAGGAAGCGGGAAGAGTACGGTTGCCAGGGGAACGGCGAAGGCGCTCGGCTATCTGTATATCGATACCGGCGCCATGTACCGCGCCCTTACCCTCAAGGCGGTCAATAACGGTATCGATCTCGACGACGGCCAGGCCCTTGAAGGGCTTGCACGGGAAACGAAGATTTTTCTTGAGCCACGGGGCGAGGGCTTGTCGGTAAAACTTGACGGCCGTGATGTGACGAACGAGATACGTTCCCTTCCGGTCACGGAAAAAGTAAAATATGTAGCGCGCCAGGAAGGGGTGCGCGCCGAGATGGTAAAACTTCAGCGTGTTCTGGGCGAAAAAAGTAAAGGCGCAGTTATGGAAGGCCGCGATATAGGAACGGTCGTCTTTCCCGATGCGCGCTGGAAATTCTATCTTGACGCTGACTTTGAAGTGCGGGTAGACCGCCGTTACAGAGAATTGCAGGAAAAGCATATACCGGGCACGCGTGAGGAGGTAAGCCGCGACCTTGAGGCGCGTGATCATACTGATAAGACGCGTAAGGCTGGCCCTCTTAAACAGGCAGCCGATGCAATAGTGATCGATACGACCCGCATGTCTATTGATGAAGTTATTGCAGCTATTCTCACAAAAAAGGATGCATTGTACGTATCACGTATCGGTTAGGTTTTTCGGTTGCTGGCTTGGCCTTTTTCATGATCTGAAGATATTCGGGAGGGAGAACCTGCCGCGTGAAAACGGTTTTATTCTGGCGGCCAATCATGTAAGTTTTGCTGACCCGCCTGTAATAGGTGTGGCATGCGCCCCGAGAGCCATGCATTTTATGGCAAAGAAAGAGCTTTTTCAGCATAATATCTGGGGATGGTGGTTCAAGGCCGTCAGGTGTATTCCCATCGCGCGGAACGACAGGGATATAAAGGCAACGAAGGAAGCGATCAACGCGCTCAAGAGCGGCCGGAACGTCGCCATATTCCCCGAAGGCACGAGGTCGGTTACCCAGGAGTTTCAGGAACCTGAACTGGGTGCTGGGTTCCTGGCGACGAAGGCACATGTTCCGGTCGTGCCGATATACATCAGCGGGACCAACAAAGTTCTGCCGAAAGGCGGAAAATATACGTGTTGGAATCCGGTCAGGGCCTTTATAGGCAAACCCATCAACCCGGACGACTTTCCCGCTATCGGAGACAGGCGTAAACGCTATGAAAGCCTGACCAATAAGATCATGGCAAGCATAGCAGAACTCAAGACTATGAGCAGCTCGAAAGGGCTCTAGTAATAAGGAGGAAGACAAACATGGTAGAACAGGAAAAAAGTCAGTCAGAAAATCTTCAGGGAAAGGAGGAGCTTGCAAAACTCTATGAACAGTCATTGGCAAATCTCATAGAGGGGCAAATCGTGAAGGGCAAGATCGTCGCAGTGACGAAAAAAGACGTTTTTGTCGATATCGGCTATAAATCCGAAGGCGTCGTTTCCTTGAATGAATTCCGCGCCCATGAATTGCCGAAGGTCGGTGACGAGGTAAGCCTTCTTTTAGAGGCAAAAGAGAACGATGACGGCATGGTTGTCCTGTCGAAATATAAAGCGGAACGGGTCGAAGGGTGGGACAATATATGCAATAATTTTAACGAGGGCGATAAGATCGAAGGGACGGTCACCAAAAAGGTCAAAGGCGGATATATGGTGCACATCGGTCTTGACGCATTCCTTCCGGCGAGCCATGCGGTCCCGCGGGAATTTACCGGGCCCAACGGTATCATCGGCCAGAAGCTTATGTTCAAGATCGTGAAGATCAATAAGTCCCGCAAGAATGTCGTTTTATCGCGTAAGGATTACCTTACCGACGAAAAAGAAAAATCAAAACGCGAAACCATAAGCGCCCTTGAAAAAGGAGCGATGATCAAAGGCGTGGTGAAAAATATAACGGATTTCGGTGCCTTTGTCGATATCGGCGGGAGCGTTATAGGGCTTCTCCATATAACCGATATGAGCTGGGGCAGGATATCGCATCCCAGTGAGATTGTATCGATCGGCCAGGATATAGAGGTTATTATCCTGGATTTCGATAAGGATTCCATGAAGATATCTCTGGGCCTTAAGCAGAAGACGCCAAATCCCTGGGCAGGCGTGGATACCAAATATCCGGTCGGTACCAAGTTGACGGGAAAGGTCGTTAACCTGATGCCGTATGGTGCCTTTGTAGAACTCGAAAGAGGCGTCGAAGGATTGGTCCATATCTCGGAGCTTTCCTGGTCCAAAAAGTACAATCACCCGAACGAACTTTTGACCGTCGGACAGCCGATCGATGTGATCGTCCTGGACGTGGATAAGGACAACAAAAAGATCTCGCTCGGCGTGAAGCAGCTCGAGAAAGACCCGTGGGTCGGGATCGAAGACCGCTATAAGGTCAGCGAGAAGATCAAAGGCAAGGTCATAAGCCTTACCGATTACGGCGCGTTCGTTGAACTCGAAAAAGGCGTTGACGGCCTTGTCCATGTATCGGATATTTCATGGACCAAAAAGGTCACGCATCCGCGCGATGTCCTGAAGAAGGAAGAGGAGATCGAGACCATTATCCTGTCCGTCGATGAAAAGAACCGGCGGATCGCGCTCGGTATAAAACAGCTTGAACCGGACCCGTGGGACGAGATAGCGGCAAAGTTCTCGCCCGGCACGCTCGTGAACGGCAAGGTGACCAAGATCACGAATTTCGGCGTCTTTGTCGAGATCGATAAGGACCTGGAAGGGCTTCTCCATATTTCGGAGGCAGGTATCGGGCAAAATGAAAAACTCGAGGCCAAGTTCAAGGTCGGCGATGCCGTGGACGTCCATGTACTGCGTGTCGATGGTGTCCAGAAGAAGATAGCGCTGTCGCGGAAGGATCTTGTATCCCAAGGATAGCGTTTAGCGGATAGCGATTAGCGGTTAGTATTTAACTCCCCCCTGTCCCCCCTCTTTATTAAAGAGGGGGGATGGTGGGGGGAGTTAGTTAACTAACCGCTAACCGCTAATCGCTAATCGCTAATTGTGCTATGAAACCATTGGACGAACAATTATCCCTCATCAAACGCGGAACCCTCGAGATTATCCGTGAGGAAGAGCTTGTCGAAAAAATCAAACGTTCTATAACGGAAAAGAAGCCGCTTATCGTGAAGGCCGGCTTTGACCCGACGGCGCCCGATATTCATCTCGGCCATACGGTTCTCTTACGTAAACTTCGTCACTTTCAGGAATGCGGCCATAAGGTTGTATTCCTGATCGGTGACGCGACTGCTCTTATCGGCGATCCCACCGGTAGGTCTCAGACCCGAAAGGTGCTGACCGAAGAAGAGGTCATGACGAACGCCAGGACCTACGAGGCGCAGGTCGGGAAGATCCTCGATGTCGCTGACAAAAATATTTTTGTCCGGCGCCACAATAACGAATGGTTCTCGAAGTTCACCTTCGGGCATTTTGTCGATCTTGCCCAGCGCTATACCGTAGCCCGTCTCCTGGAACGGGATGACTTTACCAAACGTATGAAAGAGAACCAACCGATCAGTTATCTCGAGCTTTTTTATCCGCTTATGCAGGGATATGACTCGGTCAAACTTGAAAGCGATATTGAACTGGGCGGGAACGACCAGAAATTCAATATGCTGGTGGGGAGGACCCTTCAGGAGTCGTACGGCCAGAAACCGCAGATCGTCATGACGATGCCGATCCTTGAAGGGCTTGACGGCGTTAACAAGATGTCAAAATCCTTGGGAAATTACGTAAGCGTCAGGGAATCGGCAGACGAGATGTTCGGCAAGATAATGTCTGTGTCGGACCAGATAATGATGAAGTATTACGAGCTCCTGACCGATGAGCCGATGGAAGCGCTGAAAAAAGGCCTGGCGAACGGCAGTATCCATCCGCGGGATGCGAAAAAAAAGCTGGCCAGGATCATCATTGCGCAGTACCACACCGAACAGGATGCCGAATCTGCCGAACAGAATTTCGAAAAGGCGTTTAAGGATAAGGGATTCCCGAACGGTATCGCGGTAACGACGATCATAACGAATGGCCCTACCATGGAGTTTATAGCCGGCTTAAGTGATATTACCCAGGATAGTAAGGGCGAGATCAAACGGAAGATCAAAGAGGGCGCCGTTGAGATTAACGGCGAAAAAGTCAAGGACTTTTCCGGCTCTTTCAAACTGGATACCGAGTATAAGATACGGATCGGCAAACGTTTTTTTCGCGCGATTTTTGATAAGAATTAAGTTGTTCCCACGAGCAAATAAATTATTATCTTTCTCTTGACACACATGGTGCCATATGATATACTCTGTGCACCTTATTTATGGTTAAACTAATCTGTAGACCATAGTATTGACAATAATAAAAGTTTAGTATCGGGATGATAATAAGGCATCATTCACGATGTCTTATTTTTTTTCGCAATTTTTTGTAGAGTTCTTTGACATTAAGTAACCGACAGTTTTTTTGGGTTCAAACCTTTTTATGGAGAGTTTGATCCTGGCTCAGAACGAACGCTGGCGGCGTGGTTTAGGCATGCAAGTCGAACGATCAGTTGTAATACTGATAGTGGCAAAAGGGTGAGTAACACATGGGTAATCTACCTAGAGGTTCGGAATAACTTGCCGAAAGGCGAGCTAATACTGGATAAGACCACGACTCGGTATCGAGTTGAGGTTAAAGCTGGGGACCCTAACAGGGCCTGGCGCCTTATGATGAGCCTGTGTCCTATCAGCTAGTTGGTAGGGTAACGGCCTACCAAGGCTATTGACGGGTAGCTGGTCTGAGAGGATGGTCAGCCACATTGGGACTGAGACACTGCCCAGACTCCTACGGGAGGCTGCAGTCGAGAATCTTTTGCAATGCGCGAAAGCGTGACAATGCGACGCCGCGTGGGTGATGAAGGTCTTCGGATTGTAAAGCCCTGTCAGCTTGGATGAATCTCCGATATTGAATAAATATCGGAGTTGACGGTACAAGCAGAGGAAGCCACGGCTAACTCCGTGCCAGCAGCCGCGGTAATACGGAGGTGGCGAGCGTTGTTCGGATTCATTGGGTGTAAAGGGTGTGTAGGTTTCCCTTCAAGTCCTTCTTTAAATACTCTGGCTCAACCAGAGAACTGGGGAGGAAACTGCAGGGATTGAGTACTGGAGAGGAAAGCGGAATTCCCGGTGTAAGGGTGAAATCTGTAGATATCGGGAGGAACACCAGTGGCGAAAGCGGCTTTCTGGCCAGATACTGACACTGAAACACGAAAGCAAGGGGAGCAAACAGGATTAGATACCCTGGTAGTCCTTGCCGTAAACGATGGGCACTAGGTGTATCCCCGCAAGGGGG